>NZ_JBSZCP010000060.1:0-84796 GCF_054166785.1 Cyanobacterium sp. | reverse complement strand
GTGAACAAACAGGGAGAAATCAAACAGAGGTAGTGAGAGATTTTATAAGGAGAATAAGATTAAAAGAGTAGGCTAATCGCCTTTTGTTTGTTCAAGTCCCCCTAAAAGGGCGAGGCTTTAGACCCATTATTTTTGGTAAAAAACCTCTTTCATTCTGACTTAAAAGACGAAGTGAAAAAGGTTAGAAGTGATTGGGGTTTAATAAAAAGCTATGTTAGATATTTTTTTGATGAGCTTTAATGTTAAATAATTCCTACTCCCTTATCCCCATCTTCGCTATTGATTTCTTTTAATTCTTCTGCCCTCGCTTTTTTCTGGGCTTCTTCTTTTTCTTTCAAGTCTCCTCGCTCTTCGATATACATTTCAGGTTCGATGGCATAGTTGTTTACTAAGCCTTCTCTGCTTACGGTATAGCCTCCGTCGGATTCAGGAATTTCTTTAAAGTCTTCCCCTTCTCTTTCCATTCTAGCGGCGGTTTCTGCGGAGATGATGTTGCGATCGTAATTTGCTGATTTTTCTTTCTTTTCTTGGGGGGAGTCGTCCACGGTTTGACGATTTACGGAGTCTGTGTTGTCCATAGGGCGATTAGATTTTGCCCAAGTGAAAGAGGCTACGCCAATGACGGCAATCAAGCCCACAATTAGTACCGATACCGCTGTGACGGGAAAGTGGCTGGTTTGTGCGCTAACTTGTAATAAGATTTCCATAGGAATTCCTCATGTGTCTTCGCCTTTGAGCTTACCATTTTCCCCCAATGCTTATGTAGTGATGTATTCCGAATACTACGTTACGGAGATTTACACTTTTTAGCCTAATTATGTTGCTCAATTTTTTGTTTCTACGGGGCTTACTTTGGCACGGTATAGTAGTTTGTCTTTTTGACGGTAGCCCACATAACGAATTTCTACTTTTTCCACTTTTTCTTCGGTTGCGGACATTAATTCGTGTTGTTGAGGATCATACTTTACTATAGCACCCACAGGGGCGATCGCCCTTATATCCCAGCTAGACAATAAATTATTTAAAGGTTTAAGTAAGGGAATTAAACGAGAGGCAGGTAAATCAGGTTTTTTTTCCACCACCTTAATCATCGTCGGCATCTGTAATAATAACGATTCTAAAATATCCATAACCCCCTGCTGTACCTCTTGGGTTATTTCACCCCGTAAACTATCTTCTCCTTTGGTGGTGGGAGAATAGGCTATGCTTCCTTCTATGTGGCTCAAAAAATCATTTAAGGATAAGTGTAACTCCCTTGCAATAGTTTTAAGATGTTTCAGGGGAATTTGGTCTATTAATCCACAGTCAATGCGGTGTAAAGTTAATTCGGCAATGCCTGTTTTACGGCTAAAATCTAAGTAATGGGAAAATCCAGCATTTTTCACTAGATTTGATAATGGGGTTATTTGCTCGGTTTTTTGTGAATTTTTCATTTTTGTACCTTCTTAGAGATTCCCACGGTAACTATTTTCAAATCCTTGACAACAGTTATTCTATCTCAACAGGAGAGGAGTAACAGACAAAATGGCACTTTACTTTTCATTTATCACTGGGTCAAATTTTACAATGGGTTTACTCACTAGGGGAATGGTGGAGGGACGTTTACCTTGTTTTACCATGGCATAGTTATTATGGGCGATCGCCTTTAGGGTGTGTAATAATTGTTCTCGGTGGGGTGTGCCTAATCCTGTAACGGGAGAAGTCGTGAGGGAGTTGTTTCTTTTGCGTCTAAAATAACCAAATTCAGGACTATTATAAATTTTAAGGTGAAAATGAGATCTCAATAGAAACTCCGTATCAGCACCATATAAAAGAGCATTAGCAAACCCATTCATCCGTAAAAAAGCCGAACGTTTAATTAAAGAAGTAGGATGCAATAAAGCATGTCCTGGTTTTTCTCGTAGGGCTTCATTCACATTCAAAGGATATACAACTGGGGTAAGGGTATGGTTAATATCATCCACACGATATTCTTGAGTACCCACCATATCTGCTCCCATTTTATCCATTAATCTTATACTAATCCCTAGGCGATCGGTCATAGACCAATCATCGGCATCTTGAAACAAATAATAATCATAATTACTATCACTAATAACCGATTGAATAATTTGATAAGGACCTATTTTTTGCCGACTGGTTAACAAATTTACTTGAGGATAATTAGCACAAATATTTTTTGGTATTTTACTAGACTGATCATCAACCACCACTATATCCCCTAATTTCACACTTTGATTTACCAAACTAAATAAACAATAATCTAACCATTGATTACACTCATAATGAGGTACAATTGCTAATACTTTCTTTGATAAATCCGTAGGACTATCATTTATTTTTTTAGAAAACTTATCTTGTTTTATTAATTTAGTTTGACTAACTATTTTATGACTAACCAGATAATTAAGTAATCGATAATTATCCTCTAAAATTTGTCTATCTTCTTCTAATACTTTCTTAATAAAACTAACCTTTGCTAGCCAAGTAATATTACTTCCTGATAACTGTTGTGCCGTCCAAAAAGGAAAATCAAAATTATTCCAAAGCAACCATAATAAATCATATTCTTGATAATCCATAACTTCCTGTTGAACATAATTCACTAAATTATGTGTTAATAAAGGAATTAGTTCCTCGCAAAAACTAAAAACCCAATGATGATTATCTAACTTTTCTAATAATTGATTTAAGGTTGATATATCCTTATTTAAAATCAGTTGATAGTTATCAATATTGTCTTGAATAATATAAAAAAACATATATAACTGTTTCGCCAATCATGAGGTGAAAATACTATTTATAAATGTACAAAAACTAAAAAATCTTTTGCTTGAAATTATATAAACGACTTACAGAATTAAACTTATTATTATTAGAAGAAATATTTTCAGACATTAACAAACAATGATAGGCTTTTTCCCTATCCCCTTTTTCTAAAAATAATTGAGCAAAATAATTTAAAAAAGGTATAAAGGCAATATTTTTAGTCAACTCCTGTTTCTCAACCTTACTTTGTTGAGTTTGCATTGCATTTAAAAATACATCAGGATCTATTTTATAATCAGAAACAACAGCCTTTATTAATAACTCTTTCAAGTCCAAAATAGTTAAATTAGACAAATTATTTACAGTGATACTAATCTTACTTTTTTCCCATAAAAAATCTTCCCTTTCTTTTAACTGTGATGGCAAATTATCCTTATAATCATCGCCACCATAACAACCCAAAATAGTCGCCCAATGGGCTATGACAGAGGGTAAACAATCAATGCCATATAGAGGACAAAAATCTAAATCAGAAATAAATAAAGGTAATAAAGGATTTAGTTTATTAATAGCATAAGACACTTTTTTTTGCCTAACTTGTTCAATTCCTAGGGAAACTAACCTTAAAATCAATTGATAATCAAAAGTATCTATAATAATTTTAAAAGGAAGTCTTTTTTCTGGCAATAGTTTCAGTAATTGATGATTATTAGTAAATAAAGAAATAGCTAATAAATCAAGGTATATTAACGATAACTGATTATTACGATAATACTTATAAAAAAGTTTCTCTAACTCATGATGGGGTACATGCTTTTTTTGGGATGACAGTATTAATAATAGATAAAGTTTATCAAGTTGAACTTGTTTATCTAAAGAATAATTATGGTTATCTAATAATCGATAACACTCATCCAAAATAATATCAGGAGTATTATAGTATATCCATCGATCGCCCTTAACAACATCCAGAAAAAATTGAAAATAATTAAAAATGTCAAGGGGAGTAAAATCAGAAAAAAACTTATCCTGCATAGGAGGCATGGTTGCCTTATATAAATCTATAGGAGATATAAATTTTTGGATTAATAACCCTGAATCACCAGAAAATATTTTATTAACCTCCCGAGAAAATAAAGTGTCAACTTCCGCAAAATTAGCATTATTAAGATAACCCACTAATTTTTGATTATCTTTGGTAGAAATTGAGCGGTAGTAGTCAACCCCCCTAATGGAATACATTAATTTATTTGAACCAAAATTATCACCATCTCGTCCCAAAATTTTTACATTTATTCTACCCTGAGGACAGGAATTATTTTCTTCTATATCCACCAAATCCCCGTTATAATAACGTATCATCGGCATAGTATAACTATACAAGTCAGTTACTAACAGTCGATTATTTTTTTCCTCAATCAAACATCGTCCTTCATCAATGTGAAGATTACCACACACAGGACAACTAAAACCATAAATCCCACATTCTTGACTACCATATTCTGTAATAATAGGGCAACGGAATATATCCCTTAAAAGTTGTTTTTGATGATCAAATAAAGGCTCTCCAGTGCATATAATTACTTTTACTTGAGAAAAATTGATCCTTTCTTGGGCGATTAATGCCACTTCACACAATCGACTAGGATAGCCTCGCAAAGCCAGAGGTTTTTGGGTAATAAAATTTAACCACTGCAAAAATTGGTTGTCAATGCCACCAATAAGGGCATAATCTTGATGACGAAGGGGAAATAAACGACTATTTATATTAGCAATGCTAACCCTTTCATCAATACCCCACCATGCTAAAAATTTATTTAAACTAGCCCATCGCTTGTCATTCCAAATATTATCCCGAAAGAAAACAAAAGCCTCCCCAGTAGTCCCACTGGTGGTGCCACGGTAAACTATATTTTGGGTAGTGGTCAATAATTGATGAGGTGCGTTTCTGATGTCTTTTTTAGTAATAGGGGGAATACTATAAAAAGCTGAAAATAATTCTGCGTCACTACAACTATCCAAAAAATGATCAGTAATGGCAAGGGCATCTAATTTTTGAGTATAAAAAGGAACATTCTTGGCTACCCTTAAAAGTTCCTTTATTTTTATAGACAAATTTGACACAGGCTACTTTATTTTTGATTTAATTTGTCTAGGATTTCTGTTTCTAAATTGAAAGCAATATCGTTAGGAAAGGAATCATCCGCCATTCCTAAAACATTTGTTTCTGGTGTTAGGGAAAATATTAAGGGCTTATCACAAAATTGACCCATATATCTTAAAAAATCAATGCTTACCCAACCATCGGAATTAAAATTAGGAGCGCTGTAAAAGCCATAATAGTATGGGGAAGAAACGTGTCTAACATAAGCCCATCGCCCCGAAGAATCAAATTTGGCAACATATACCTGCCAACCGTTAGGAATTCCGCCGACAATTCTTCCCCCCGGAGTCGCCCTTAAACGTAATTCTCCCGCTGAGGTGGTTACTTGATAATATCTTTGGGGAAAGTCGTGGGTAGTGAAGATTGTGCCTCCGCTTCTGGCGGTCATTCTTTCAGGGCATCTCGAAGCCAGTAGGTTGTTAGGAATGGAATTTTGAGAGTTATTTTCAATCTCTGGCTTTTGGGCTGCTTGAGTATTTTCGGCAACCATTAATGATGCCATTAATGCAAGGCTACATTGCAATTTACCTTTGTTCATTGGTTCTTATCAACATCAAAATTAAGATACCAATAATTATAAATAAAAATTGTGCTTTGGTATTATTTTTTTTATTAATTAAAAAGTTAGAAAGGGACTATTTTTGATGCTAAAAAGTTCCCACTATTACAATAATAAATTACCCAATGATTATTCAAGGGAACATCTTCATTTTATTTAATAAAACAACGCAAAACTTAATTTTTGTCTAGCTTTATAGGATGCAGTTTTCTTCCTCAAATCTGATGGTAATATTATTGCCAACACTTGTAACCTCTCTTCGTAAACTTCCATATAACTTACCCATTAAAATCATCTGATTAGAAATGGCAATGTTGCGATTACGAGTTAAGATGGGAGACTGTTGGCATGGGTTTCTAATATCATCCCCATGACTTTGATGTAATACAGAGCCCATGGACTTTATCTCGTATCCTAAAATTTTAGCTCGAATTAATAGGTCTTGATCTTCCCATCCCCATCCCTGTAAATCTTGGTTATACCCCCCAAGGGAGAGTAAATTTTTTTTAGTAGCACAAATTAAGCCACACCCCGAACGTTTTGATGGTGATAGTTCTGATATTATGTCTATGTGAATTTTATGATCTGTTTTGGTGACAATGGGTTTAAGACGAGGACGTTGGAGGGCATTGGTATGGTTATCTGTTTCTTTTACTTCTTGGATATAAGTAATTAGGGGTAAATCACCGCTAGCATTAATGCTTTCGTACATCGTTGTGATGGTGTCTTGATTCCAAATAATATCAGCATCGGAGATAAGAAGGATGTCTCCTATACTATTTTTTATTCCATGGTTTAAATAAAATGTTTTGGAAAAAGGATATTGATTTAGATTAATTATTCTTAGTTTTGGATGATGGAAAATTTTTGGGTCAATTATTGATACGCTATCCCCTGATAAAATGGTAATAAGATTAATTTTAGGAATGTTTAGTAAACTAAGGATAGTTTTATTAATACTTGTTCTTTGTTTTAAGGGGATTAATATTTCAAGATTTTGAGTCATTCTTGCTATATTTTTGATAGTAGTATTCTCTATTTTTCTTAATAATTTCTGGAGAATACCAATCGGAGTTATGGTGATGGTTGAGATGTAAATAAACTAAGTCTGGCACTCTACAAAGGTTGTACCCTAAATTAGAGTATCTTTCTATCATATCTTGGTCTTCCCCTCCCCAGCCCACAAACTCTTCATCCCATCCCCCTATTCTTTCTAATTCTTCGGTGCGAAATATGGGTAATACTCCAAATTTTTCATGGCTGATAAGGTGTTTTTTGAGGGCTCTTGGTTTGTCTTCAGGGGCGATCGCACTTTGTTCTATAATGGAGTTTAAATCACTTTTATCATCTATAAATGATTGCTTCACCATAAGGCGATAAGCAGTTACTAATAGAAAAGCGGATTTTTTAGCAATGTCTAAATGATCAAAAAGACTATTTTTATAGGGAATTAAATCAACATCATAAGCCATGGAATATTTTGTATTAACTAAATTAAGACCATGATTCAATAGGGATGTTTTGTGGAAAACACCATCACTTTGGACAAAAAAGTAATTTATTCCTATTTTTTCTAACTGTTCTTGAATAGTTAAACTTGGCTGTTTATCACTTTCAATAAATACTACTTTAAGCAAGTCTCTAAGCTCAAAATGAAGGGAGGTAAACCAATTATAAAAAGAATAAAATCCTAATTGTCTTTGTCGATAGGATATGATCAGGGTAAGCTCACTTTTCATAGAGCCAAAAAAAATGATTATTCTAGGACAACTTTATTATACCTAGTCTGAAGCCTTTTGCATGGTATTAACAACCCCAACGGAAAACAGAAGCTCCCCAACTCAATCCAGCCCCAAACCCTGATACCGCAATGACATCCCCTGATTTAATTTGCCCTGCACTTAAAGCCTCATCGAGGGCGAGGGGAATAGAAGCGGCGGAGGTGTTTCCATAGTTATGAAGATTACTAATAACTTTTTGCTCAGGAATTTTTAAACGACTAGCCACTGCATCAATGATTCTTTTGTTGGCTTGATGGAGAATTAGCCAGTCAATGTCATCCGTAGAAAGATTAGCCCTATAGAGGGCTTTTTCGATTACTTCAGGGACTCTATTCACCGCAAAACGATATACTTCCCTACCATTCATAGTGATGTTACTAAAAGCACCATTATTAATTTGTTTATCTTCCCCAATATTTTGTAAATTTCCTTCATAGGAAAGATTGAGGGTATTATTTAAAGCCCCATTACTACACATCTCAAACCCAAGGAGGTTATCTTTTTCCCCATTGCCCTGACACACCACTGCCCCAGCACCATCGCCAAATAATACACAGGTAGTGCGATCGCCCCAATCCACCCAACGAGAGAGACAATCAGCCCCGATGACGAGGACATTTTGATATACCCCATTACGGATAAACTGAGAAGCCGTAACCAAAGAAAAAACAAACCCCGAACAGGCCGCCGTCAAATCAAAAGCCACCGCACGGGTTGCACCAATGAGATTTTGCACCTGCCCTGCACTACCAAATAAATCATCAGGGGTAGAGGTAGCCAGAATAATTAAATCAATGTCGAGGGGGGTTAAATGGGCATTGGCAATGGCTTTTTGTCCTGCTTGGGCTGCCAACTCACTCAGGGTAGTAGAAGTAGTAATATGACGCTTTTTAATACCCGTACGAGAGCTAATCCAATCATCGGAAGTATCGACTATCTGACTCAAATCCTCATTACTAATCACCTGAGTAGCAATGGCTGAACCACTACCAATAATTGTGATGCCATTTTTGGCGTTAATAGCCGACTCCTTAACCGATTGCAATGACTTATCTCCTTATAACTTACTTTACTACTCTTTAACTTCTGATACTAAACTATCACCTTTACCCAACGAGCCACCCGTTTGATAGTGCTGAATGCGATCGACAATTTCATGGTCAATGGCCTCTTTTGCTACCCTAATGGCGTTGAAAATAGAAGGGGCTTGGGAACTACCATGGCTAATGATACACACCGCAGGAACTCCTAATAATAAAGCGCCCCCATGCTCCGCATGATCAATTCTTTGTTTAATTCTTCTTAGATTAGGCTTCAGGATAGCCGAACCAACCTTACCCCGAACCCCAAAAGGTAATTCCTCCTTAATGATTTGTAGCATAATTTCCCCCACCGCCTCAGCGAACTTGAGCAAAACGTTACCCACAAAACCATCACAAACAATTACATCAAAATCTCCCGATAAAACATCTCTCCCCTCCGCATTACCCGAAAAAGCAACCGCAGGATTATTACTCAAGAGTTTATAGGTTTCCTTTGCCAACTCATTACCTTTTTTGGCTTCCTCTCCAATGTTGACCAATCCTACCTTGGGTTCTTCTACCTCTAATACATACTTACTGTAAATAGTACCCATGACGGCGAACTGTTCCAAATATTTAGGCTTACAATCCACATTAGCGCCCACATCCAAAACAATTACCGACTTATTGGCATACATGGTGGGGAATACAGCCCCAATGGCGGGGCGATCAATTCCTTTAATCCTCCCCAAAGAGAGGGACGCTGCCGCCATAGCCGCCCCCGAATGTCCTGCGGAAACAACCCCCTGAGCTCGTTTTTCCTTTACCAACTTCATCGCCACATTGATGGATGCCTTTGGCTTACGACGAACCCCCGTTAAAGCACCCTCATCCATGGAAACAACCCCTTCAGAGGGAACAATTTCAATATTGGGAATATTCTCTCCATCATGGTTTGCCAGTTCGGTGGCGATGATTTGAGGATCTCCGACCAAGAGAATGTCAATATCTAATTCTGCTGCCGCTCTAATAGCTCCAGCAACGATTACTCCCGGGCCTCTATCCCCGCCCATTGCGTCCACCGCTATTTTTGCTCGTGTTGATGCCATTGCTCAGTATGTTGGGTTAAAATCTGTAAAATTATATCAGGTTAATTTTATAATTCCCGTTTATTTGAGAATCAAAGACTAACTTTTTTTTTATATTTAACAGCATCATATATCATTTTCGTCTTCATTGCTCGATCTATTTGTAGGAAAATTAAGTATTAAGACTTAGGATTTAGATAGTTAATGACTAATTATCGTTTATAAACTTCCATTCTGTGCAAGTTAAGACAAAATCTCATTAAAATAGAATATGAGAATAATCAGGAAAAAAAAGCTGTTGTGACCACAGAAAAAATTACCTTTAGCACCGTAGAAGAAGCCATTGCCGACATTAAAGCAGGGCGTTGTATAGTTGTTGTGGATGATGAAAATAGGGAGAATGAGGGAGATTTAATATGTGCGGCTCAATTTGCTACTCCCGATATGATCAATTTCATGGCGGTGGAAGCAAGGGGTTTAATCTGTTTAGCCATGACAGGACAAAGGTTGGACGAACTAGATTTACCTTTGATGGTGACAAAAAACACCGACAGTAATCAGACGGCTTTTACGGTGAGTATTGATGGGGCAAAACATCTGGGAGTCACCACGGGAATCTCGGCTGAAGATCGAGCTAAAACCATCCAAATTGCCATTAATCCTACCACTAGCCCTGAAGATTTGGGACGGCCGGGGCATATTTTTCCGTTGCGATCGCGCGAAGGGGGTGTTCTCAAAAGGGCTGGACATACGGAGGCGGCGGTGGATTTATCCCGTTTAGGGGGATTATATCCTGCGGGGGTAATCTGCGAAATTCAAAACCCTGATGGTAGTATGTCTCGTTTACCGGAGTTATACGAATATGCCCAAAAACATAATTTAAAATTGATCAGCATTGCGGATTTAATTAGTTATCGCCTTAAACATGATCGTTTTGTTTATCGGGAAACCGTGTGTAATTTTCCTAGTCAGTTTGGAGATTTCCAAATTTATGCCTATGGGAATGCCCTTGATAAAACAGAGCATATAGCCATTGTGAAAGGTAATATTGAGGAGTTTAAGGATCAGCCTGTGATGGTGCGGATGCACTCGGAATGTCTTACAGGGGATGCTTTAGGCTCTTTACGTTGTGATTGTCGGATGCAACTACAAGCGGCCTTGAAGATGATCGAAAATGCTGGTTTGGGGGTGGTGGTATATCTGCGTCAGGAGGGCAGGGGCATTGGCTTGGTGAATAAGTTAAAGGCTTATACTCTCCAAGATATGGGTTTTGATACGGTGGAGGCTAATGAAAAGTTAGGTTTTCCCCCAGATTTAAGGGATTACGGTATGGGCGCCCAGATTCTCAATGATTTGGGGATTAAAAATATTCGTCTAATTACTAATAATCCCCGTAAAATTGCAGGGTTAAAGGGTTATGGCATTGACATTGTGGAGCGTCTGCCTTTGTTTATTGAGGCAAATGATTATAATTTTAATTATCTCAACACCAAGGCGGAGAAGTTGGGGCATATGTTGTTACAAACCTTCCTCTGCACCATCGCCATTACTTGGGAAAATAGTCAGTCCCCCACTGCCCGTTATGAGAAGTTGGAAAAACTCCGTCATCTGATTCGTAGTAATAATTTTGTAACCCAAGAAGAAACAAGACCCGTGGCGATCGCACTTTTTAGCCAACCTACCATGATTTTACACCTCGGTTTCGATAAGCCGAATATGGTAGAACATAAATGGTACAAAAACCAAAACCATCCCTACCTAAAAAGTATCCTCAGCATACTTGAAACCCTCAGCAAAGGGGAAGATCTGGTAAAAATGCAATTTTTAATGGCGGAGGGAGAAGACCCCATGTTGGGCTTACAGGTGCGTTTAGAGAGGGAACAAATAGACCAACAGACATCTATCACTAAACTTGCTCCCTCATTACAACCACAAACCATTTATCAGTTAAACAAAGTCTGATGACAGGAAAACAATATTAGGAACGGTTGCATCCTGTCTAAATATTTATGGTGCTAATAGGCACAAATAGTAAAACCATTACCAACCCAACAAGCACGGTCAGATTGCGATCGCCTTGCAGTACCCCAACGAGAGCTAATTCCACCAGTGGTTAAACCAGAAACTTCCGCTACCCCCGGGCTCGTGATATAAACACTAATGGACTCTCTTCCGTAAATTAATCCAGACTTAGCCTCGATCCAAAAACTGCCATTACCACCATACTGATTAAAGTTACACTTATCACGAAAAACAACTTGATTATTCTCTGCTCTGATAACACAGGTAGCCTCTTTCGCTTGTGCCATTTGTGGTGAAAAGGAAAACGATAAAACTGCTGCCAAAGACCCCATGGACAATAATTTCTTGATCATAGATCATCACCCGATTATTTTCTTATAAAAAATGCAACTTTGACAGCCAAAAATCAGAGGAACAGAGGGTTTCTCCTATTGTTTGCATCCCAAAGTAAGCTATCTAATTTTAACAGCAACCTATCCTTGGGGATCAATTTCAAATAGTTTATTCATAATTTGTAATCTCCCATTATCAATTACCCAATTCTACAACTAGCGCCAAGCATCCCAATCCTGATTAAAAATAGAGGTATTAGGGAAAGCCGTGGGATTACCATTACTATCTAATATCCTTCTCAATGTTTGTAAATGGGGGTTACGGAAAGCAAAACCTTCAGTAAACTCGTAGGGCAAAATATTTTTATCCAAAGCCATGGCTGCCGTTGTACCTGCCGCTGCCCCCGATGACCACTCAAAGGAATGAACTCGATAGGCTGCCGCTGCGATATGACTGGTAGCGATGCTTTTTCCCGCCACAATCATATTATCAATTTTTTGGGGAATCATAGCCGAAAGGGGTATTTGGAAAGGGTAAGCCTGTCCTTGTCCTCGTCTTTCTCCTTCTCGCTCCGTATTACCTGGTTTTTCGTGGGGAGTTTCCGTCATACAGGGGTGAAAATCGATGGCATAATGTCCGATACCCACCGAATCAGCATACACCGTAGAACGACTTCTTTTTGGGGCTTGATCAGGGGAAATTTCCCCACTAATAACTCCAAAACCTTCTAATCCTGCCAAAATTGCCCTTAATTGACGATATTCTTGGGGAGTAAGGGTTTCTTTGTAGTAATCATCGTTGTAATCTATCCTTGAAATATCTACTTCATTAATGGTAAAACCATCGGGGTGAGCATAGTTAGGGCGACCAATAATTCTTCTTCCTTCCCGCATATAGGGATATTTAGAAAGTCCGTGGGCTGTACCCATGGGGGAGTCAAAGCCCTTAAGAAAACGATGGTATGGATTAGGCTCTTTTACCCCATCCCCTAGCTGAGAATCCGTCGTACCTGCCACCAACCAATGGTAAAAACCGATCGCATTTTGTTCCCCTTTAAAGAGGGTTTCGGTGCGTAAGCCCCCCATCCAGCCGTGGGGTTGTAGTTGCCCACTGTCTTGGAGTTGTTCACGGCTATAAATCAGGTTATCTACGGAAGTGCCGGGGCGGTAGTCGTTGCCCCAAGTCCAGTTTTGCATGGCAATATCCCCAGGGGTAGGTTTAGTGAAGCCGATGCCCCCAAAGGTTACTCTTTCGCTCGGTTGGGCTTTGTAGATACGGCGGTAGGTAAAAACAAGGTCAAAATCCGCTAGTCTTTCTAATTCGTAGCTGTAGTAGGGAGCGTATTGTTGATAAAATTCTGGCTCTGGTTGGGGTTGGGGAGTTTCGGTTTTCTCCATGGCGAAGGTGTAGGTAAAACCTTGGGTACAGTAGGGATCAGGTGTTCTACTGGAGGATGATGGTTCGTAGGGAGAAAGGGGATCGATGCCAAGGCGATAGGGTATGTCGGTTAAACCGATGATTTCCCCTGTTTCTGTGGCTTCTATGACCATCCAACGGGCTTTTACTTCTGAATTGTCGTTTTGAGGAGGAACGAATTTGATGACGGTTTTCTTGAGTCTGGAGGAGTCTTCGTAGGTGTAGGCATCCTCGATAATTTGGGAAAGGGGTTCGCTATTGAGGGGAGGGGTATTGGGTTGGGGCTCGTGGCTAATGGCGATCGCACTTACTATCTGTTCCCCCGTGCCTCCATTTTCTACCCTTTCTATCTGTACATCTTTAATAACGGTGTTGGGAAACCATTTCAACGTCCCATTACCCTTCTTGGCAGCATCTGCCAACTGACGCTCAAGAATCGTATCGGCATCCTTGGGTAAAAAACAAGAAGCACTTACCCAACACTCCCCTAAATTTAACTTGCCATAAAAATCAGCAATACGATCTCGAAATTCTAAATAACCCCTAGGAAAAAATAACTCCTGTCTTTGGGTACTTCTCTCATCTAGTGCCGATGTACCTTGGGAAGAAATTTGTCCGCCTACCCAGTCGGTAATCTCCGTTAAACACACGGTTTTACCCATCAACAACGCTTCATAGGCAGCCCCTGCCCCCGCTAAACCTCCTCCAATTACAAGGATGTCACATTCTTCGATTTGTTCAGGATTACGAGGGGGGTTATTCATTGCGATCGCAGGTGAGGAAAAAAAGACAGCTAAAGGGATTGAGATAAATTTTACCCAAGGATTACGCTTCATGTTAGATGCTGAATACGTTGATTTTTATTAACAATAGTACAGTAAAACAATTGACAATGAACAATGAAGAATTGACAATGAAATTAACAACCAATTTACCCTCTAGTTAGATACATCATAAAGCTACTTTCAGTTCTCAGGAACAATATAACCATCGAATTGAGATCATGAAACCATCCATTACACCAAGAAAATTTCGAGCCGAACAAATTCATCAGGCTTCTAACATAGACTTAGAGCAAATAATGACGACGGCATCCCAATTCGAGCGCCCCTGCGTCTGTGGTATTACCATTGATGACGCTACCACCGTTGACAGAGACGATGCTATTTGGTTGGTGGCATTGGAAAATGGTTACTTTGAGTTACAGGTTAGTATTACCGATGTCGATGCTTTAATTCCCAAAGATTCTCCCATTGATAAAGAAGCCCTAAAAAGGGTGATGACGCTTTATCATACCAAACCCCCTACCCCCATGTTACCCATCCACATCAGTACCAATTTAGGTTCCTTAGAAGAAGAAGAAAAAAGATTAGCCATTACCGTTTTTTTTACCATTGATAATCAAGGAAATATAATTAATTTTGAAGTAAAAGAAACCATTGTAGAAAATTTACGAGCTTTTAGTTACGAAGAAGTAGAAAATATTCTCAAAAATCCTACCAAAAAAAAAGATGATCAACTCTTGGTAAAGTTACAAAATATCGCCCAAGTATTAGCTAGTCATAGAAAAGGAAAATCAGGCATTTTAACAGAAAATGGATATATAGATGAGGATGGCAATTTAATTGCAGAAAACGTTAATACCCATCAGTTAATTGCTGAAATAATGATTTTAACTAACACCACCATTGCTAATCTATTAAGCCAAGAAAAAATTTCCGCTCTTTTTCGTACCCAAGACGTAGGCATTAAGGATTTAGAAAAAGCCCTCAAAGAAATGGGACATTGTTTAGTACCTGCTATTTATAGCCCTTTACCCTTGCAACACGTTGGTTTAGCCCTCGATACCTATTGCCATTTTACTAGCCCCCTGCGGCGTTTTGTAGATTTAGTGAATCACCGCATTATTAAGGCATATATTAAGGGTATTACTTCCCCCTATAGGGAGGATGAATTACAAAGTATTGCTGACTATATTAATGATTTTAACTTTCAATATAAGGAAGATAAATCTCATCATTTAAGGATCAAAAGAAAGGAAGATATAGCTAAAAAATATCATGATATTAGTGATGATGAAATTGACAAGCTATCAGCGGATGATTTTTCTGAACTTTTAGAATATTATGCTTATAGACATCGTTTAAAAAAAATCTTAAAACATATTAAAAAGAGAATTAACCATTTATCTTTGAAAGACTTTTATTTTATTTGGTTTGTTGCTAAAATTAACGATTTATTTTTCTTAAATAATATTGATGGAATATCTATACTTTTAATTGCCTCTCAAATTGAAAATATTACCGTTAACTATGAAGTTAAATACAACCAAAAAGATAAAATATATCAAGCAAAGTGTTTTATTAATGGGTTAACGACTTCTGATTTTGCAGAAGACACTAAAAAAACAGGGGCAAAACAAATTTCTGCGGTAATGGCTATTAAGGCTTATGTGAATGATGAGTTAGTAAATAATGATGATTCTTCTTTTTCCCAGAGTAAGGAGAATAATGTTATTACGGAAAAAAACTTTTCTAGTTTATTACATCAAGCTATCGAGGAAAATTCTTTGACCGATGATTTTCTGATGGAGATAGAAAGAAGTATTAATGTTCTACAACCAAAAGACTTTTATAAGTTGTGGTTTGTGGCTAAGGTAAATCGTTTTTTTGATGAACAAATTGACGCTGTTTCTGTGTTGCTAGTGCGATCGCAATTAGACCATGTAGAAGTAAAATATAAAATAGAAAGTTATCCGAATAATGGGGGCTATTATAGCTTTTGTTATGTAGATGGATATACTACCCCACAACCAGCGGTTAGTCAGAAAAAAAGTAAAGCAAAACAACTATCTGCCCTCGGTTATATTCAGGCTTTTTTAAACGATGAATTAACAAAAAATCCAACTAAAAATATTTTAGAAAATAAAAATAAAACTAACAAAAAAATCCATACATCTACCCTAGAAAAAAAGGCTGTCATAGAAAAAGACTACGTCTCCTTGCTCCATGATTTTTGTCAAACTAACCAGATAGAATATCCCGAATATAAATTTTTAAAAATAGATAGTTTTTTTCAATGTTTTATTAATCTTAACTATCAAGGAACAAATATAAAATCCGTGGGGTATGGAAAAAGCAAAAAAGACGCCAAACAATCCGCTTCCCACATCATGATTATTCAACACCATCTCCAAATTTCCATTTAAATAATTGTTACAATTTATTACATAAGCTATTATTTATTTTCAAAATATATTATGCAAGTAACTTGGTACGATAGTAATTCATGGTTAATCGACATTGCCGATAAAAAAATTTTACTAGATCCTTGGCTAGTGGGCAGTTTAACCTTTGGTAATTTAGATTGGTTATTTGAGGGCAAAAAAAGAAACCCTCAACCCATTCCCGAAAACATAGACTTTATTTTACTTTCCCAAGGATTAGAAGATCATGCCCATCCTCCTACTTTAAAGGAGTTAGATCATAATATTCCTGTAATTGGCTCGGAAAATGCGGGTAAGGTGTGCAGAGAATTAGGTTATCAAACAATTACTACTCTCAACCATGGAGAGAGTCACATCATTGATGACAAAATCGAAATCAAAGCGGTAAAAGGTTCTCCTGTAGGCCCTACTTTGGTGGAAAATGGTTACATTATCAAGGATTTAAGTAATGGGGAATCGTTATATTATGAACCCCATGGTTTTCACAGCCAAAATTTACAAGCAGAAACGGGTATAAAAGCCATTATCACCCCTTTAACCAATATTAAGATACCCTTCATCGGACCAGTTATTAAAGGGCAAAAAAGTGCCTTAGAAGTGTGTCAGTGGCTCAAGCCAGAATATATTTTACCGACGGCGGCGGGGGGAGATATTGATTTTAAGGGATTTTTAATTAATTTACTCAAGGAGGAGGGCAGTTTAGATAGTTTTCGCTCGATGTTGAAAAATGCCAATTTATCTACCCAAGTAGTTGAACCCAAGCCCTATGAGGCAGTAAATTTAGGTTAGGCAAGGGGTAACAAAGAATAGTTGTCCATTCCTAACGTCTATTTCTCAAAACTTTAACTAACTTTTCCATTTCTAGGGGGATAGGTGCGATCGCACTTATTTCCTCCCCGGACACGGGATGAGAAAGAGTAAGACGAAAAGCGTGTAGAGCTTGTCCCGTAAGATTTACCCCCACCGAATGCCCAGAGCCGTATAATTGATCTCCAATGATAGGATGCCCCATGTGGGTAGTATGTACCCTAATTTGGTGGGTGCGCCCCGTTTCCAGTTGAAAATGTAACCAAGAATAATTCCCCAATCTTTCCTTCACTTGCCAATGGGTAACAGCAGATTTTCCTCCCTTTTCCATAGGTACCACCGCCATTTTTTTCCGTTGGGTAGGGTGACGACCAATGGGTAGATCAATCGTACCACTATCTTGATGGGTAGAACCATATACCACCGCCAAATATTCCCTACGGGCTGTTTTTGTCTTAATTTGAGCTTGTAGAGCATTTAACACAGGTTCAGTTTTTGCCACCACGATCGCCCCTGTGGTATCCTTATCCAGACGATGGACAATCCCCGGCCGTTCTACTCCTCCAATGCCTTGTAAATCGGGACAATGGGCCAACAGAGCATTAACCAGCGTACCTTGACTATGACCTGGGGCAGGATGTACGACAAAATTTGCAGGTTTATTGATAATGATTAAAAATTCGTCCTCATAGAGAATATCGAGGGGAATCTCTTGGGGCTCAATGTGAGAAGGCACAGGGGAAGGAATATGGACATGGATTTTATCCCCCCGTTTTAAAACTTCCTTTTTTTGGGTACAAATGGAATCATTCAAATATACCTGTCCATCCTCAATTAACTTTTGCACCCGAGAGCGTGACAAATCCGCCAACCTTTCCGCCAACCAAACATCAATCCTAATTTTATCAACATCCACCATCAAATCTCGAAACTGCTCATTAATCTCCAACTCATTTACCACAAAAATATAACCTCCAAAAATAAAGAGGGTTTTAAAGCAAAACCCCACAAAAATAATTAAGAATTGCTTCTTCCACTATCAACTCTCAATTATCCATTATCAATTAATTTAATACCTAAAATTAATCAACTCAGAAATGGCCTTCACCCTCTCCAAATCACTAGGGCAATTTTGCCGAGAATCAGTAATCAACCAATCGAGAGCCGCTTCCTTCACATCAATAGAACTACCAGTTTTATCAACACAATAGCGACCAAATACCAGTTTGTCCACCAAACGAACTCCCCTACCCAAACGGGAATACTCAAAAATCACACTATTATCCACCGTTGCCCCCTCACAAATCCAACAATTAGGGCCAATCATCGCCGGACCCACAATTTTTGCCCCATCTTCAATGTGAGTCATACCACCGATATAAACCGGGCCAGTCACATCCACCTTATCCCAATTGATGGACACATTAACCCCCGTATAAACCCCCGGCTTAACTTCCTTACCTGGAATTTGGACATTTTTAATTTCTCCCAACAATACCGAGCGAATGGCCTGCCAATAATCAGGCACTTTTCCAATGTCCACCCACTCAAAATCCATATTTACCGCATAGAAAGGTAAACCTAACTCCACAAGATGGGGGAATAAGTCGCCACCAATATCATATTCCTGATTCGGGGGAATATAGTTAATTACCTCCGGTTCAAAAATATAAATCCCTGTGTTAATTTCTGTACTAAGGGCTTCCTCTACCGATGGTTTTTCTTGGAAAGTTAAAATTTTGCCATCATCATCCGTTACCACCACCCCATAACTCGGTACATCCTCTTTTGGTACTGACTTAGTCACCACCGTGGCGATCGCACCTTTTTCCTTATGTCGCCGTACCACCTCCGTCAAATTAAGATCAATCAAAGCATCCCCGCACAACACCACAAAAGTATCATCAAAAAAAGGATTAAACTCTTGAATGCGCTTAATGCCTCCAGCCGAACCTAACGCATTACCCACCAACTCCCCATCTACAATACTACCCTCAAAAGAATAACCAATCTGCACCCCAAACCTTTGCCCATCACGGAAATAACTCTCAATCTGTTCCGCCAAATGACTAACATTAACCATCACCTCATCAAAACCATGTTGCCTCAACAACTCCAACAAAAACTCCATCACAGGCTTCTGTAGAATAGGAATTAAAGGTTTAGGAATTGTATGGGTAATCGGGCGAATGCGAGTTCCCTTTCCAGCCGCCAAAATCATTGCTTTCATAGGAGAAAATTAATTAAAAACTAATAAATAAAAAGATAATAAGAAAAATATAGCCTCAAAATCAAATGTTATCACTTTTCACCAAAAATTCTCGGTTAACTAACTCACAACACAACTTTTTATTAACAACAAAGTCTCGATTATCAAAAATTAAGATACACTGAGATTAAACTTCATGATGAATAATCAAAATTAGCTCGAAAGAGAACCAGAGTGAATGAGTGTTATTTATTGCCTTAATCCCCATTGCGAAAATCCCCAAAACGACACCAAAACGAGAAAATGTAGAAGCTGTGGCTCTAATCTAATTCTCCATAAAAGATACGTTGCTATCAAAAAAATTGGCAAAGGAGGATTCGGCACCACATACCTTGCCGTCGATATGGGCAATAAAAATCAATACTGCGTCATCAAACAACTAGATCCTGCCTCCGCCAACCCCGACTCCTACAGCACCGCCCTCGACTTATTTAATCGGGAAGCCAAAACCATGGCAAAACTAGAACATGGACAAATTCCCAAACTAATCGATTACTTTGAAGAAAAAGATCAGTTTTACTTGATTCAAGACTTTATTTTGGGGCGAGACTTAGAAAAAGAAGTAAAAAAAGGCACCATTTATCAAGAATCCTCCGCCAAAAATTTTCTACGTAGTATGCTCCCTGTTTTGGACTATATTCACTCTCGAAAAGTGATTCATCGAGACATCAAACCGGGTAATATTTTAAGGGAAAAGCAAAGCAAAAAACTATTTTTAATCGACTTTGGAGCCGTAAAAGAAGAAGTCAACACCAAACTGATGAATGCTAGTCCTCAAAGTGCCTTCACCAAAATCTCCGTAGGTACCATGGGTTTTGCTCCCCCCGAACAACTTGCCATGCGCCCCGTTTATTCTAGTGATATATATGCCCTTGGGGCAACTTGCATTTTTCTACTCACAGGCAAAGCCCCCAAAGACTTATGCGATCCAGAAACAGGGGAATTAGCATGGGAAAACCACACCACCGTGAGTAATACCTTCGCCAAGGTGTTAAATAAAATGCTCGAAATTGATGTAAAAAAAAGATTTAATTCCGCCAAAGATGTTATTCAAGCCCTAGACTTAGTACCCTATGAGCAAGAATTGGCAGAAAGTATGTTTTTCACCAATACCTCCACCTCCAAAGAAGAAAGTAAACCCGACGAGCAAGATAGTGACTCTAGCTCCAATTTAACCACCCAAAACCTAGCCGATGCCATCCGTCGGCGCCGAGAAAAACAAAGTCAGCCCCAGAATACCCCAAAAGTAGTTGCTCCCCGTGTGCAGGTACAAAAACTACAAATCACTTCCCCAGAAATGATTATTCAAGAATATCAACGGGGTAATCGTAACTTTAGTCAGCAAACCTTGAATGGTTTTGATTTAGAAGGTTTAAAATTATCAGGATCTAGTTTTTCTCAAAGTAAATTAATTGGGGTAAACTTACAGAAAGCTAACCTTTATCGTACTAATTTGATGGGGGCAAACTTTGCCCAAGCCAACTTACGGGAGGCGATTTTAAAAAGGGCGGAATTATATAAAGCCAACCTCAAAAATGCTGACCTACAAGGGGCTGATTTACAAAAAGCTAATCTCACCGAAGCTACCCTCAAAGATGCAAACCTTTGTGGAGCGAATCTTACCGAAGCAAAGGTTGATGATGAACAGTTACGTTTAGCCAAAACTAACTGGAGAACAATTTTGCCTAATGGTAAAAGGAAATGGTGGTAGTGAATATGTTTTTTATTTTTTATTTGAATCGTAAAAATTTTCCCTAAATGAACCAAAGCAGATGATTATTAGTTATTGCGTCAACCCAGAATGTCCTAACCCCAAAAACCATCCTAAGCTCAAAAACTGCAATGCCTGTGGTTCTAATTTAATCCTTAATAAGCGTTATCGAGTCATTAAAAGATTAGGTAAAGGAGGTTTTGGAGCAACTTTTGTGGGGGTAGATTTAGTAAATAAAGATGATCCTCTCTGTGTGGTAAAACAGTTACGTCCTATGGTAGATGACCCTCAAGCATTTAAAATGGCTCTGAGTTTGTTTAAAAGGGAAGCTAAAACCCTCGCCAAAATAAATCATCCTCAGATACCCAAATTACTTAATCACTTTGTGGATAGTGAAAAGTTTTATGTGATTCAGGAGTTAATTAATGGGGATAATCTGCAAAAGGAAGTAAGGGAAAAGGGAGTTTATGGGGAGTTAGGGGTAAAAAGATTTTTGGCAGAGATTACCCCTATTTTGCAATATTTACATTCGGAGAAGGTCATCCATCGAGACATAAAACCTGCCAATATCCTCCGACGCAAAAAGGATGGTAAGTTAATTTTGATTGATTTTGGAGCGGTGAAAGATCAAGTTAATACCCAACTAGCTCAAACCTATGGACAAACAGCCCTAACTCAGTTTGCGGTGGGTACTATGGGTTATGCACCCCCAGAGCAAATGGCTATGCGTCCTATTTATGCCAGTGATATATATGCCCTTGGGGCAACTTGTCTCTATTTACTGACGGGCAAATCACCGAAAAAGTTTGATCGAGATCCTGATACGGGGGATATTGTGTGGGAAAATGAGGTTAGTATCAGCCCTAGTTTTAAGAAGGTGTTGACTAAAATGTTGATGCCTAATGTGAAGGAGCGCTACAAGACGGCAGGGGAGTTGTTGAATGCTTTGGATATTGCACCTTTTGAGCAAAGTTTGAGTCAAAGCTTTGTTACGGCTATTCAATCTACGGAGAAAGGCGGTAAAACTTCTTTGGATGATATTTCTACAACGGATTTATCTGCTACTCAGACGAGGGGGGATGTTACCATGTCTCCTACTCAACAGTTAAGACAGGCTATTCAAAAGAGGAGGAAAAAGACGGGTAATATTGTTATTAAGTGGGATGATGAGAGTTTTCGGGCTGCGTACAATGGGGGCAAAAAAGATTTTAGTGAGCAGGAGTTGAATAATATTAATTTGACGGGGGTTAAGCTAAGTCGATTTATTTTTCGTTACGCTCAGTTGGAGGGGGCGATTTTTATTGAGAGTAGTTTAGCCCAGAGTAATTTTTATGGCTCTAATTTACAGGGGGCTAATTTTACTAATGCTAATTTGGCTCAGGCTTATTTTACTAAAAGTGAGTTGAGGGATGCGGATTTTCGGGGGGCTAATTTACAGGGGGCTGATTTTACTAATGCTAATTTGACGGGGGCTAATTTTTGTGGGGCTAATTTAAAGAATGTCAAGGTTACTCAAAATCAGTTGAAGGATACGAAGGTAAATTGGGCGACAATATTTCCCGATGGGGGGCGCCGTTGGTGGAAGTTGTTTTAGTTTTTGATTTTGTTTCCGATGCCTTGTAATATTCCTTTTCCAATTAAGCCTATTCCTCTTCCTAATATTTCGGTGAGGATAAATACTACTGCTTTTCCTAGTATATCGGCGATCGCCTGTAATCCCCTTGTAATACTATCTACAAATTCGATTATAATGGTGATCAACCATGGAATGCCTCTGAGGGTGTTTAATTCTTGGTGGCGAGGATGACTTATTTTACTTTTGATGATGCCTTGATAACCTAATTTTAAGATTTGGTATTCGTCTTCAAAGATGTTGCGGGGATTTTGCCAGTATTTTTCCCTTTTATATCTCCATGCTAGGTTATTACGAAACATGGCTATTTTACGGGATGATTTCCATTCTGCTTTGAAAAGACTATGTTTGATGGGTTGGGATTCGGATAAATTATTTAGGGTAAATTGAATGGTACTACAGGCGATCGCCATTAAGACATTTTCGACTAAAATTTGCTCTATTTCAGAGGCTGATTTACTTTGATAGGGATAAATTTGATTATCGATAAAAAGCTCTTTTTCTAATACTGAATAGAGTAATAATTCTTCAAATAAAGGAATATTAATTAAGTTATTTTCGACTAAAAACTGTCCCTGTTTAAATATATTTTCTTTAAAACTAACTAAACTTTCTCCACTATCTAATGCCACATAACGACTGAGAAATTTAGTAACTACATTTTGCCATAACTCTTTCACAATAGAAGGTTTTCTTTCTAATAACTGATCTTGATTTAATCTAAGAACTTTCAAGTCCAAAATAAGCTGTTTAAATTCCTTGAATACTAATAATAATAATTCTCTTTTTTTGTCTTCTTTAAGTATATCTATTTCTAAAATTATTTCAGTAGTATTTTTTAAAGAACCTTGAATTTTTTGCACAATTAAATCTTCATAATCAACCTCATCATTAGGGACAAGAATCATATTAGGATTAATCTGAGAAGGTGGTAACTTGACCATAGAATTGGGTTTTTCTAGCTCATTTTCCTCTTCATCCATAGAGCTATTTACCATGCCATTAGGACTAGCGACAAACTGACTTACCAACCAGCGAACAACCCTTAACTCCCTTCTTCTACCTTGCCAAAAGAGTATATCAAGGGGAGATAAATCATTATCTTTTAAATAAGAACTAACTTCTCTTATACTGCGTTCTATTTCCCTTAATCCTAACTCACATTGACGATAGAGCCAACCACCAATTAATTTACGATTTTTATTTTTTACATTGACATAATAAGTTTTACCCTTTGCACATAATTTTATCCCTTTAATTAGATCAGGAATTTTTATATTTCGAGGACAACAACCCCTAACATTGTTGATAGTTTTAAGGTTTTCATCACTACCCCATGGGGTAATTAAAAATATGGGTATGTCGGGATATTTTGTAGCTAATTTGCGACTTAATTTAATGAGACTTTTTAGTTTATCAGGTTCTACCGCTAAATCCAAAGATATTAATAATAAATCCGCTGGATTTTCCTTCAATAAAGGTAAGGTATCAGCCATTATTCCTTGGGCTAAAATCCTAATATTGGAGTTACTTTGTTCTTGTATGAGGGCAATTAAACCAAGACGAAAAACAGGATCATCATCTATCAATAAGATATTAACGTTAACATCATCTTTCATGATTAATTTTGATTGCGATAGCCAAAAAAGTCCACACGATAATTTACCACTTTTACCCCGGTTTGTTGTTCTATTTGTTCAATCAATTCTGGGGGTAACTCTACATTGACATTAATAATTTTATTAGTATCAATGATATTGACATGACTATGTCCATCTGTAACATTACCGTATAACCTGCCATCGTGTCTATCGATACATTCAATGATGCCATGGAGAGAGAGGGCTTCTAAATTTTGATACACCGAAGCGAGGGCAATATGTTTGCCTTTTTGGCTCAAAAGATCGTAAACTTGTTTAGGGCTAAGATGTTCTTTTTGTGACCATAACAATTCCAAAATAAATCGCCTTTGCCTCGATACTCTCATGCCCAATTCTTGACAACGGTTAAGGGCATCTTTGAGGGAGTGAATAGTTTTTTCCGTTGCCCCTTCTAGTTGCATCGTTTTTTTTCTTCCTTTTTTTATCTAAATTAAATTCCCTTATACTGTAACTAAGTTTTCCCTCTTTCTACATTTTTTCTTGCTCTCTTTTTTTCTCCGTAGGAATTTTTGCACATAGTTTAATTATTATTTTCAACTCTGGGGGGCTTTTCGGAGGGAATATCGCCACATATCACCGTCTGAAACTTTTTTGTTGTTATCCTAAAAGAATATTGCTATCTTAATTTTTTTTTAATTTTATGACTATTACTAGCTATTCTATACAATCTTTTGTGGATGAGCAGAGAAAATTTTTTGCGACAGGGGCAACCAAATCCTATGATTTTCGTTTACAACAGTTGAAAAAGTTAAAAAGTGCGATCGCCCTTAGACAGGATAAGATATTAGAAGCATTACACCAAGACTTAGGTAAACCCAGCCTAGAAGGTTGTTTTGAATTAGCTGTCATCTCAGAAATTAGCTACGCCATTAAAAACCTAAAAAAATGGATGAAACCAAAACGGGTAAGTGCAGGGATTGAAAATTTTCCCGCCCGTGCCAAAATTCATTCCGAACCATTGGGGGTAGTATTGATTATAGGGCCATGGAATTATCCTTTTACCCTAATGATTTCTCCTCTAATAGGGGCGATCGCCTCGGGAAACTGTGCTATGCTCAAACCATCAGAATTAGCACCCCATACCTCCGCCCTCATCACCGAATTAATTAAAGACATTTTCCCCCCCGAATATATCTGCATCCAAGAAGGAGGGGTAGAAGTAGCCCAAGAAGTACTCATCACCAAATTTGATCATATTTTCTTCACAGGAGGCACAAAAATCGGTCAAATCGTCATGGAAGCCGCCGCCAAACAACTAACCCCCGTCACCCTCGAGTTAGGAGGAAAAAGCCCCTGTATCGTTGACAAAGAAACTAACCTAAAAGTAACCGCCAAAAGAATAACTTGGGGTAAATTCATCAACGCAGGGCAAACTTGCATAGCCCCCGATTACATCCTCGTAGATAAAGCCATCAAACAAGAATTTATCCAAGAAGTAAAACAATGTGTCCATGAATTTTTTGGGGAAAATCCTCAGCAAAGCCCCGACTTTGCCCGTATCATTAACCATAAACAATTCGATAGACTAGAGCAACTCCTAGACAGTAATAATAATATTATCGTCGGCGGAAAAACCAACCGAGAAAATAAATATATCGCCCCCACCATCCTAGATAACGTTTCCCTCAACTCCCCCATCATGGCAGAGGAAATTTTTGGTCCTATTATGCCTATCCTTGAATATAATACCCTCGATGAAGCCATCAAAATAGTTAACAGTAAACCCAAACCCCTTGCCCTCTACTTTTTCTCTAACAACTCAGACAATAAAAAACGAATCTTACACGAAACCTCCTCCGGGGGATTATGTTTTAACGAAACCATCATGCAAGTGGGGGTAAAAGACTTACCCTTTGGGGGTGTAGGAGATAGTGGCATTGGGGCATATCATGGTAAAACCACCTTTGATACCTTTTCCCACAAAAAAGCTGTTTTATCCCGTTACTTTTGGGGTGATTTACAGTGGCGTTACGCTCCCTATAGTGACAAAATTGTGAATACCTTTAAAAAATTTTACACCAAGTAGTTAAACGGATTCCCTAAAGAAAAATATACTAACAACACCAACAATGGGCTTACGCCCATTGCCCATAAATCATCAATAAAGGTAATTTATTTTTCTCCATTAAATAAAATTTGTGAACTATAAAACATCGCCAGATCAAGGGAATTTGTTATTTGCAAGGCTTCCTTAATAAATTTAATTTAGGGGATTATTTTATGTTTTAAAAGCATATATATATATTAAAATATGCCTATTTGTCGAGAATAAATACACCTAACAGCAAAATAATTTGTCTGGTGTTTTATAAATACTTAAAATGATTGAAAAAATTAGATGATTTATTTTTTATAGCTTTTGAAAAATAATGTGACTAAAAAGTTTTGTTATAATAATTTAATATTCCCTTGACAAATATAGAGAATGAATTTAAGTACGAAAAATAACGATTGGGGATTAGTCCTAAAAATACTACCCTACGCCAAAAGAAAATCTCCCGTTTTATTATTATCCTTCATTTTATTAATACCCCTATCCGTAGCAGGGGCAATTCAACCCTTAATAGTTGGTCAAGGAATTTCATTACTACAAGGGGAAGAGACTTGGGGCTTTTTAGAGTCTTATTCCGTTGCCGATGGTTTAAATTTATTAGTTCTTATTTTATTGGGAACAATTATTTTTCGGACGGTTTTTCTCGCTTGGCAAGGATTTTTAGTTCAAAAAGTTGGTCAAGAAATAACCGCTTTTATCCGTCAAGATTTATTTAACCATGTCACCTCCCTATCTTCTAATTTTTTCCACAAAACTCCTGTAGGTAAATTAGTTACAAGATTAATCAATGATGTAGAAGCCCTCGGAGATGTATTTGCCACGGGCGCTATCGGCATTTTGAGTGATGTAATTTATATTTTAGCCATTATTATTACCATGTTTTCCCTTCAGTGGCAGTTAGCCCTACTGTTGGTATTGATGTTGATTCCTGTCTCTGCCCTAATTATTTATTTTCAAAAGCAGTATCGCAAGGCTAACTATGTGGCGAGGGAAGAATTATCTGTGTTAAATGCCATGTTGCAAGAAAATGTGGTGGGTCTTAACATTGTGCAATTATTCCGCCGTGAAAGACATAATAGCGAACTATTTCGCACCGTCAATGAGCGTTATCGCACTGCCGTAGATAAAACTATTTTTCATGATTCGGCGGTATCGGCTACCCTTGAATGGATTTCCCTAGTGGCGATCGCCGTTGTGCTATGGATCGGAGGAGTGCTAATCTTAGGAGATAACCTCAACTATGGTACATTGTCCGCCTTTATTCTCTATTCCCAGAGATTATTTGATCCTCTCAGACAATTTGCCGATAAGTTTACCATGTTCCAAGCAGGATTTACGGCCATCGAACGTATTTCCGAACTGATGAACATTCCCCTCGAAATAGAAGACAGAGATAATGATATAAGTCTCCATAACAACCCCCAAAATAAAGATGCGGTGGGTGAAATTCGCTTTGAAAACGTTTGGTTTGGTTATAAACCCGATGAATACGTCCTCAAAAATCTTAACTTTACCATCCGCCCCGGGGAAAAAGTCGCCCTAGTAGGACCCACAGGAGCAGGTAAAAGCTCCATTATCCGCCTTTTATGCCGTTTATACGAGCCTACCCAAGGACGAATTTTAGTAGATGGTATCGACATCAGAGACATCACCCAAGCAGAATTGAGAAGCCACATCGGAGTAATCTTACAAGAGAGCTTTATTTTTGCGGGTGACGTAAAAAGAAATATCACCCTAGGGGAAACCTATGATTTTGATGAAATCGAAAACGCCGTCAAACTAACTAATATAAAACCCCTCATCGAAGAATTACCCCAAGGTTACAACACCCAACTACGGGAAAGAGGAGCAAACCTATCCGCAGGGCAAAAACAATTACTCGCCTTTGCAAGGGTAGCCATTCGTAACCCTAATATTTTGGTATTGGATGAAGCCACTTCCAGCCTTGATGTTTCCACCGAAGCAGACACCCAAAAGGCTTTAGATGAATTATTAATTGATAAAACAGCTATCATCATCGCCCACCGACTTTCTACCATCCGTAATGTAGATAAAATTTTAGTCCTCAAACAAGGGGAATTAATTGAGTCAGGTAGTCATGATGAATTGTTAACAGAAAACGGTTTATATGCCAGTTTATACAAACTACAAATGTTAGCCACTGTTTAAATACTGGGGCAGAGGTGAAATATTATTTAACTTCTTGCCCTATGCCTTTGGTGTTTTGGCAGAAATTAACTTATCCTAGATGCCTCTTGCTATAATAATTTCCATACCCCTTTACTGACTAAGATTAAGCCCATGAAAAAACTATTTTTGTTCTCTGCATTTTTGGTGGGACTGTGGTTAGCGGTTTTTACCTTCAAAATATTTAATATGGGGGGTGAATATCAGTCTATCATTGTCAACTTTAAAGATGATATTGCCATTAGCCAATTAGAAGAAGGTTTAGATAAAATTTCCTTCAAAGTTAACCAGACTCCTACCCTCAACAGTTCATTTTCCAAGGATAGAAATATCTATATCTTAGAAGGAGATAAAGAAACCCTACGAACATTAAGAAGATCTGAGCTACGGGAAAAAATAGAATATATTGAACCTAACTATCTCTATCACACCTTGGAAATTCCTAACGATCCTGATTATAGTAAACAATGGAATTTAAGAGCCATTAACGTTGAGAGGGCATGGGCAGACAGTAAAGGGGAAGGGATTACCGTGGCGGTTATCGATACAGGGGTAAGTCGTGTACCTGATTTAGAGCAAACGGAATTTGTGGAAGGATATGACTTTATTAACGATCGCCCCGAAGCCCTTGATGATGTGGGGCATGGCACCCATGTGGCTGGTACTATCGCTCAATCTACCAACAATAACTATGGGGTAGCAGGAATCGCCTACAAAGCCAAAATAATGCCCCTGAAGGTATTGGGTTTGGGGGGTGGTACCGTGGCAGACATTGCTGAAGCCATCCGTTTTGCCGCCGATAATGGAGCCGATGTTATTAACATGAGTTTGGGCGGTGGAGGAGATAGCCACTTGATGCGCGATGCCATTGACTATGCCCACAAAAAAGGAGTAGTAATCATTGCCGCCGCTGGTAACGAAAACGAAAATTCCGCTAGTTACCCCGCCCGTTACCCCAAAGTGATTAGTGTTTCTGCCCTAGATGCGATCGGTGAAAAAGCCCCCTATTCCAACTTTGGAGCAGGCATTGACATCAGCGCCCCCGGGGGAAGTGAAAAAGGCTTAATCATCCAAGAAACCATCACAGGAAACAATCAACAACCCTCCTTTGAAGGGTATCAGGGTACCAGCATGGCTGCCCCCCACGTGGCAGGAGTCGCCGCCCTCATCAAAGCCACAGGAATAAAAGATCCCGAAGAAGTGCGACAAATCTTGATTGAATCTGCCCGGGAAGTAGCCGAAGATCCTTTTAACCATTACGGTGCAGGACGTTTGGATGCGGGTGGAGCGGTACAACTTGCCCTCAAAGGAAAAATTACCGTCAAAGACTTTTTACGCTGGTTACGGGATAGCGGTTATCTAAACCCCGGTTTTTGGATTGATGGTGGCACTATCATGCTTTTACCAAAATTGGGTATGGTAATTGGTTCATATCTCCTTGCTTGGTTTATCCGTAATTACCTTGTGTTTAACATGAGTCTCGCCAGTGGTATGGTGTTTGGTAGTTCAGGATTATTTATTTTACAAGGGCTATACATTTTTGACTTACCCCAATGGCCTTTGCGTTTAATGGGAAGTTCCCTCCCTGAATTGGGTAACGTGGTAGTAGGAAGTAGTACCCTTAATCCTCTGTTTGCCAGTGTCTTAATTCCCTTTATTCTCATTGCCTTATTTTTAGGTCATAACACCCTCAAATGGGTTGCCATTGGCTCTTGTTTAGGGGTTGCCTCTTGTTTGGGTATTTCTGCCTTTTATAATCCTAATGTCTGGGGTTTGGGTACTGGTACCACAGCCCAAGGCTTTTTAATCATTAATGCCCTTCTTTGTTTTGGGTTGGCGTATCTGGCCAGTAAAAATGATCAGGTTTTGAGTAATTAACCTGATTAGTTAAGGTGAATGAAGTTGTCCTCCTATTGATTTTGGGGGGAGAGCTTCAAACACTTAAGACTTATTTATAGGTTCAGCGGAGTTGATTATAAGCGATTAATATCAGTATTAGAACCAATGACCACCATGGACAAACCCTTTTGTAATACAAATTGAGGAGGGGGATTAATGACAAACTTATCATCATTTCCCACTGCCAACACATTTAAACCAAAACGACTACGAATTTTGATCTCCGCCAAAGTTTTTCCATCAAACTCTTCAGGAATGGAAACCTCCACAATACTATTATCAGGGTCTAATTCAAAACGATCTAAAATACCGGGTTTTGTTAAAGTATAGGCTAACTCACATCCTGCCTCATGCTCAGGATACACCACCAAATCAGCACCAACTTTTTTTAATAATTTACCATGGGTACTAGAAGAAGCCTTTGCCACTACATATTTAACTCCCCCTTCCTTCACATTGAGGGTAGTAATAATACTTTCTTCTAAATAATTACCGATCGCCACTATAACTGTATCTAGCTCTAGGATACCAGCTTCACGCAACGCACTTACTTCTGTACAATCAAGCTGAAGGGCACTCGAGGTAATTCTATCCGTCAGCGCTTGAGCTACCAGTTTTTCGTCCACATCCGTCCCCAACACCTCATAACCCATATTATAGAGGGTTTCACACACCGCCCGACCAAATCTTCCCAAACCAATGACAGCAAACTGACGACTTTCTTTGCGTAAGTTAGTCAAAAATTTGAGAGAGCTAATGTCAAGATTAAAAATGCTTTTTGCTCTGTGATTTTTGTTATTCAGAGGGGGTTTATTGGCTGTCATAAACTACTAACCTACTAAAAGATTCTCTTCTGGATACTGGATACGACTGGGACGGGAATCGCCCACAATAGCTGACATAAACAATAATACTCCAACTCGACCAATATACATCGTTAAAATAATTACCAGTTGTGCTAACCCCGATAAATCCGCCGTAATGCCCGTGGAAACCCCCACCGTTGCAAAAGCTGATACTACCTCAAAAAAGATATTAATAAAATTAAAGTCGGGATGGATAAAGGAAATAATGAAAGTGATGGTTAGTACCGTTAAGGCTGAACCAAATACCACTGCCATGGCTTTAAGAATCAGGGATGATGGTACTTCTCTTTCAAACATGATAATTTCATTTTTACCCCGCAAAACGGTTTTGGTACTCTCGGCCAAAATTCTGACGGTGGTAGTTTTGATGCCTCCCCCTGTACCACTGGGGCTTGCCCCCACAAACATAAAACCAATGGTTAAAAATAAACTAGCGGTTGTCATAGCTCCTAAATCAATGGTATTAAATCCAGCGGTGCGGGTGGTGACAGATTGAAACCAAGCTAGTAGTAGTTTTTCGTTAAAGGAGTATTCTGCTAATAAATTGCTGTATTCGGTGATGAGAAAGAAAATAGTCCCGAAAACCAATAAAAAAATCGTGGTGCTAGTGACAACTTTAAAGTTAAGGGAAAATTTATATTGACGACGGCTATGGATATTCATTTTTTCTAGGCACCAGAGATAAAATTCAATGATGACTTGATAACCGATGCCTCCAAAAATAATTAGGAAGGAGATAATAAAGTTTAAGGGAATTGATGTTTGATACTGGGTTAGGCTATCTGAAAATAAACTAAATCCTGCATTATTCCAAGCACTGATACTATGAAAAATGGCCAGCCACAGACTTCTTTGGTTACTGTAGTCTTTTTGAAAAATTAAAAATAAAAAAATTGCCCCCAAAATTTCGAGGGTGATGGTGGTGGCAAAGACGGATTTAAGTAGATTTTTACTACCCTGTAAAAAAGGACGGTCAAAAGATTCCTGAATGGCTAGTTTTTGGTTAAAGTCAAATTTTTTGCCAATGAGTAGAATTAAAAATGTGGTTGTTGTCATGTAGCCTAAACCACCTACCTGAATTAGAGCAAGAATAGATAGTTGTCCCCAAAAAGTGTAATAGCTTCCTGTATCTACCACAATTAATCCTGTGACGCATACCGCTGAAGTTGAGGTAAATAAAGCGGTGGTAAAACTACCCCACCCCGGCTCAACGGTGGAGAAGGGAAGTAATAATAATAGGGTACCGACAGAAATTACGGTGATAAAGCCAAGGCAGATACTACGGGGAATCGTCATCGGTTTTCTATGCTTCCATTAGGAGATTACGGGATTTATTAATGAAACTTTAATTATCCATTATCTATTCTCAATTATCAATTAATTCTTCTGGGTATGTCGTAGCTAAGGAAATCATGGGCAAGGATGGTGTCTGGGAAAATTGCCTGAGCTTCTTTGAGTAAATCGTTCAACTGGAGGGCATTCCCCGGGGCATAGCGGGGGCTAAAGTGGGTCATGATCAGTTTTTTGACCTGAGCGGCTAGGGCTACTTGGGCGGCCATGGTGGTGGTGGAGTGCATTCTTTCAAAGGCCATTTGTGCGTCTTGGTGGGCAAAGGTGGCTTCGTGGATTAGTACGTCTGCATCTTCACTAAGGGCGATCGCACTTTCACAAAAAACCGTATCGGTACAATAGACAAATTTACGCCCGATTTCTGTGGGGCCACATAGTTGAGTACCATTAACGGTGCGCCCATCTTCTAGGGTAATGGTTTCTCCATTTTTCAATTTTCCATAGATAGGACCACTGGGAATACCCATTTTTTTTGCTTTTTCCACATCAAATTTCCCTGCCTTATCTTTTTCCCTGACACGATAACCAAAGGCGGTGACACGATGTTTTAACATCTCGGTACTAACGATATATTCATCATCTTCATAAATTACCCCAGGGGCAACGGTTTTAAAATGGACACCATAGGGAAAATAAGTCTGAGAATATTTCATACAGGCTTTGAGATAGGCATCTAATCCGGGAGGGCCATAAACTTCTACGTTTTCTGCGTGGGCGCCTAGTCCACAACTAGCGAGTAAGCCCATCAAACCAAAAATATGATCCCCGTGCATATGGGTAACAAAGATTTTTTTGAGTTGGGAGGTTTTTAAGTCACTGCGCAAAATTTGATGTTGGGTACCTTCTCCACAGTCAAATAGCCATATTTCTCCCCGTTGAGTTAATCTGAGTGCCACACTAGATACGTTTCTTGATCGGGTGGGTACTCCTGAGCTAGTACCTAAAAAAGTTACTTCCACTACTTTTATACTATTGATACTTTTATTATTAATCCTAGTTTATCACTCCACCATGGACAATTTCTCTGAGAAAAATAGACAAGAAAGGATTAAGCACCGATAATGAATTTATTTTCCATCAGTATCTACTATGCAAACTAATTCTAAATTTACTAATTCCCTCCCCAATCCCACTGGTGTTACTTTACTTATTTTACTCGGTGTGGGTTTAAGTGCGATCGCCCTTAGCTTTTTAACCATTAATCAAATTACCCCTTTTTTCTTTGGGTTTGTTATTACAGGGGCATTGGGTTACGTCGTCGTACCACAACTGCAAAGACTTAAGGCAAGTCAAATTATCCAGGAGGATGGCCCTTCTACCCACCTCAAAAAAGCTGGAACTCCTACCATGGGAGGGATATTTTTCATTCCTACCGCCATTATTATCGGCTTAATTTTTGCTAATTTTTCTAGTGATGCCATCGCCGTTGCCCTGGTTACCTTTGCCTATGCTTTCATCGGTTGGATAGATGATTGGCAAATTTTACGAAAAAAAACCAACCTCGGCTTAACGGCTAAACAAAAGTTGGGGCTACAAATTCTCTTTGCTGTTTTGTTCTGTATTTGGATGGCCACAACTCAACCCTCGGAAATTACTAGGGTAATTCTTCCTTTTAATATTATTCTGCCCCTGGGCTTTTTATTCTGGTTTCTGGCTACTTTTGTCATTGTTGCTGAAAGTAATGCCACTAATTTAACCGATGGGGTTGATGGTTTGGCTGGGGGAACCAGTGCGATCGCCTTTCTCGGTATTGGTATATTAGTAAGTAACACCCACCCCGATTTACTTATTTTCTCCCTTGCCATCAGTGGTGCTTGTCTTGGATTTGTTCTCCACAACCGTAACAAAGCCTCTGTTTTCATGGGTGATACAGGCTCTCTGGCCCTCGGTGCTAGTCTAAGTGCGATCGGTATATTAAGCCAAAATCTGTGGGCATTATTTATAATTAGTCTCCTTTTCTTCCTCGAATCCATCTCCGTTATCGCCCAAGTAACCTATTACAAAGCCACCAAAGACGAAAACGGCAAAGGAAAAAGACTCCTAAAAATGGCTCCCATTCACCATCACCTCGAACTCACTGGCTGGACAGAAACTCAAATTGTTGGTATTTTCTACCTAATCAATACCATTCTTATATTGATTATTCTTTAATTTTGATATGCCCATGGCTGAAGTTAGGCTGTGGGACTGTGGAACATTTCAACGTCCTAATTAATAGTAAAATATAATACGCACCTCACCCCTATGAGCATCTGTGAAATTACCTGATTTTAACGATATTTGGCAAAAAACTACTAATTGGCAACCAAATCCCCATCAACAGTTATTATTTGACCAGTTATATAGCAAAATTATTGAAACAAACAAGTATCTTAATTTAACTCGTATTACTACCCCTGAAGAGTTTTGGGAAAAAAATTTATGGGATTCTTTAGCTCCTTTAATGGCTTACGATTTAAATAATAAAAAAATTATTGATATTGGCACAGGGGGTGGTTTTCCCGGTATTCCCAGTGCGATCGCCTTTCCCCTTGGTCAATTTACGTTAATGGATTCCACCACCAAAAAAATTAATTTTATTACTCAAGTATCCCAAGATTTAAACCTAACAAATATTACTACTTTAGTGGATAGAGCCGAAAGAATAGGGCAAGAAAAAAGCTATCGTAACCAGTTCGACTTTGCCTTAATCAGAGCCGTTGCGGAAACATCAGTATGTTTAGAATATACTTTACCTTTATTAAAAAAAGATGGTATCGCAATTTTATATCGAGGAAACTGGACAATGGAAGAAGAAGAAAAAACAAAAAAAGTAGCCAAAATATTAGGAGGAAATATTGAAAAAATCATTAATCAAAATACTCCCCTTAACGATAATATTCGCCATTGTATTTACATCAAAAAAATAGATAAAACCCCTAAACAATATCCCCGTGAAGTGGGAAAACCCGTTAAACAACCCTTATAATAAAATAAAATTTTAAGGCAACCAATCTTCGTCAAGGATTTGCTCTATAGTGTCTAATAGCCATAAATTATAATCATTTTCATATAAATTTTCCTTGTGGCGAATTAATTCTTTAACCATTTTTATCTTTCGGTGCTTTAAAGGACATAAATCGATTATAACTACAGAAAAATAATCATCGCAAAGGATTAAATAAACACAAAAAAACCCCCAAAAAGGGGGCTTAAAAACTTGAAAGCTAACTAATTAACCTAGGGCATTAGCACCAGATACAACCTCAAGAATTTGTTGAGTAATAGAAGCCTGACGAGCTTTGTTGTAAGAAAGAGTTAAAGATTTCATCAAATCACTAGCATTTTGACTAGCATTATTCATCGCCGTCATCCGAGCAGCCAATTCACTAGCAGCAGACTCTTGTAATGCTTTGAGCAACTGATTATTGATATATAAAGGTAAAAGAGAATCTAAAATTTGAACGGGATCTTGTTCAAAAATCATATCCTGAGGAAAATCAACTTTAGGAGAACTAACCGCTTCTCTTTCTACTTGGAATGAACCATCACGGACAATGAGACGGAAAATTTCATCATCCTGAACTTCTAACCCTTGGGGAGTAAGAGGTAATAAGGTTTGAATAACAGGTTTAGAGGTGATTAAAGAAACAAATTTGGTATAAATCAATTCCACCCTATCAACGGTATCCGAGAAAAATAGAGATAGTAACTCATCGGCAATTTTACCAGATTCTTCAGCGGTAGGAATTTGCTCTAAACCAGTATATTTGGCGGAGATAGGTTCATTACGACGTTGAAAATATTGAATTGCTTTTCTACCGACAATTACAAAGGTATATTTTAAACCTTGTTCTTTTAGTTCGGCGGCTCTTTGTTCCGCTTTTTTGATAATACTAGAATTATAGCTTCCGCACAGACCCCGATCGCCCGTAATCACTAACAAAGCAACGGTGTTAACATCCCTTTGTTTGAGTAAAGGTAAATCAGTTTCTTCCATGCGTAAACGGCTTTGTAAACCGTATAAAACTTGAGCGAGGGCATCAGCAAAAGGACGAGTGGCAGTTACTTGCTCTTGCGCCCGTCTTACCTTAGCCGCCGCTACTAGACGCATTGCTTCAGTAATTTTTTTGGTATTTTTTACCGAATCGATGCGATCTCTAATGGCTTTTAAATTAGACATGGTGTTAATTGATAATGGATAATGGATAATTGATAATACAAAATTACCAATAAACAATGGATAAAAAAATATACTACTTAGGATGTAGTAGGGTGGGCAATGCCCACCGCCATTATTTCAATTAAGCAGAGAAAGCCTGTTTTGCTTCAGTGATAGCTTCTTTTAAGAGAGCTTCGGCTTCATCAGTTAATTTTTTATCATTATTGATAATTTCGATGAATTTAGGCTTGTTATTTTTGATGTACTGTCTGAGGGTAAGAACAAACTCGGTTACTTTGTCCACAGCAATGTCATCTAACAAACCGTTAATACCGCTATAAACCTGAGCAACTTGTTCCCATACAGCCAAAGGAGAGTTTTCAGATTGTTTGAGCAATTGACGTAATCTTTGACCTTTTGCGAGTTGAGCTTGGGTAGCAGCGTCTAAGTCAGAGGCAAACTGAGAAAATGCTTCTAGTTCGGCAAACTGAGCTAGTTCTAATTTTAGTTTACCCGCAACCTGCTTCATGGCTTTGGTTTGAGCGGCTGAACCTACACGGGATACGGAAATACCTGCGTTGATTGCGGGGCGGAAACCAGAGTTAAACAAGTCGGAAGATAGAAAAATTTGACCGTCGGTAATGGAGATTACGTTGGTGGGAATGTAAGCGGATACGTCCCCTGCTTGGGTTTCGATGATGGGTAAAGCAGTCATGCTTCCGCCACCTAATTCGTCGCTTAATTTAGCGGCTCTTTCTAATAAACGGGAGTGGAGATAGAATACGTCTCCGGGGTAAGCCTCACGGCCGGGGGGACGACGTAATAACAAGGACATTTGACGGTAGGCCTGAGCCTGTTTGGTCAAGTCATCGTAGATAATTAGGGTAGCTTTACCTTTATACATGAAGTATTCAGCAATGGCCGCTCCAGTGTAGGGAGCAAGATACTGTAGGGTTGCAGGATCGTTGGCGTTAGCCGCTACGACTACGGTATAGTCTAATGCACCTTTTCTTTTGAGGGTTTCCACTACGTTAGCAACGGTAGAGGCTTTTTGTCCTACTGCCACATAGACACAGATTACATCTTCTTCTTTTTGGTTAATGATGGTGTCAACGGCGATCGCAGTTTTACCCGTTTGACGGTCACCAATGATAAGTTCACGCTGTCCACGACCCACAGGAATCATCGCATCGATAGCAGTAATCCCAGTTTGCATAGGCTCACATACGGACTTACGATCTACAATCCCAGGGGCAGCAGATTCAATCAAGCGAGTTTCGGTACTTTCAGGATCTCCCTTACCATCAATAGGACGAGCCAAAGCATCTAAAACCCGGCCCACTAAAGCATCACCCACAGGGATTTGAGCGATTTTACCAGTAGCTTTTACATTACTACCTTCTTGGATGTCTAAACCATCCCCCATCAATACCACCCCAACGTTATCCTGTTCAAGGTTAAGGGCGATACCCACGGTACCATCTTCAAACTCTACCAATTCCCCCGCCATGACTTTATCCAAGCCATAAACACGAGCAATACCGTCTCCTACCTGTAATACAGTACCAACATTGGAAACTTGAACCTGTTCATCATAGGATTCAATCTGTTGGCGAATAATATTAGCAATTTCGTCTGGTCTAATGTTAATCATATCTTTTTCTTAGAGCTACTTATATGTAACAAATTGATTGTCAGTTATTAATTTTATTTTGATTATGGCTAGGGCATACCTTAAATATGCTCATCAACAATTGTTACCATGGAGATAACCTAGTTTGAACCAAGCATTCCCAATGTGATACGGCGTAATTGTCCCCTTAAACTAGCATCATAAACCTGAGAGCCAACTTTGATAATCACACCACCAATGATGTCAGGATCAACTTTCGTTTCCAACTCCACAGCACTAGCACCCGTAAGAGTTTTAACCTTTTCGATCAATTTTTCTGATTCCCCATCATATAACTTCACAGCGGAAGTAATTTCAGCGAGGACGACATTGTTAAGTTTGCGTAGAATTTCTAAATATTTGGCTAAAACACCTTCAATGAAGCTAATTCTACCTTTGTCCACTAACAATAATAAAAAATTGAGCAAAAAAGGATTAATCTGCTCACCAGCAATATTTTTAATAACGGATTTTTTCTGGTCTGCCTTAATCATAGGACTGGCAAAGACCGCTTTTAACTCTGCGGACTCCCTCAGCAATGTTGCTAAAGAGCGCACATCGTCACCGATAGTATCGGCAATATTTTTTTCTTTGGCTAAGGACATTAAGGCCTCGGCATAGGGTTCTACTACTTCTGCGGTAATAGCACTTTGCATTTTTAACCTCCTAATTGCTCAACGGCACGACTAATGATTTTTCCTTGAACTTCATCAGTCAGGGTTTCTTTTAATTGCTGCTCTGCTTTCTCAAGGGCTAAGACAGCAATAGTTCTTCTTAACTCATTTACTACTTTAGCTCTTTCAGAGTCTAGCTCTTGCACCGCAGTAGCGTTCATTCTTTCTATATCTTTTTGTCCTTGAGCCAAAATTTCTTCTCTAACTTTACCAGCGGTGGTTTGGGCATCAGAGAGAATGTTTTTCGCTCTTTCTTGAGCTTCGTTTAAGTTTTTCTGTCCTTCGGCTAGAGCTTTGGCGGCATCAGCAGCTTGTTGTTCTGCTTCTTGAATTTCTTGGGCAATTTTATTACGTCTTTGTTCGAGTAAGTTGCCGATGAATTTACCACCATATACTACTAATAAACCAATTACAATAATTAAGTTAATTAGGTTAGAGCCTAGAATGTCTGAACTTAAACCAAATCCGCCCTCTGCTGATTCAGTGGCTAGATAGAATAAAGTCAACATAATTATTTTTTGTTTAAACTAGGCGTGTTTATTTTATGTTTTTTTGAGGGGGAGAGAACGAGAAAAATCCCTTCTCCATGCCCTGATTATGGAGCTACTTAAGCAAACTCAGGTCCTAACACTTTCTCTACGATTTGCTTGGTGAGGGCTTGAACTTCTTGCTCTAAAGCTGTCATGGCTTCTTTTCTTTCCACTTCAATTTGCTCTGATGCTTTTTGACGCTCGGCAATAACTTCTTGCTGAGCTTGTTGGCTTTTTTCAGAGACTATTTTTTGAGCTTCAGCTTCGGCACTCGCAATAATTTCTTGAGATTGTTTGCGGACTTCCTTTAATTCCTGTTCATACTGTTGAACGAGGGCTAAGGATTTTTGTTTTTGCTCTTTGGCACTGTTTAATTGACCTTGAACATATCCTGCTCTTTCGTCAATTGCTTTTCCTAAAGGTTTATAAAATAGGGCATTTAATATCGTTGCTAATAGTAAAAACTGTACTGCCATAAGGGGCAGGGTAGCGTCAATATCAAATAAACCCCCTTCTGCGGTTTCCGCCGCAAATAAAATCCATTGTGTCATCATCATTTGACTTTGGGGCAGAATTTACTGGTTCTTTTGTTCAATATGCAATTATCCTTAAAAGTATTACTGCAATTGATATTTTTTGGTTCTTAGGTGTTTAGGCATTCGCTCACACTGAGAGATACCTAAAACCTAAAACCTATTTTGTCCTTTGGTTTATTTTAGATTTAGATGTAATCTAAAGGATTTAAGCGAAAGGATTGGCGAATAATAATACTAATGCTACAACTAGACCGTAGATGGTTAGTGCTTCCATGAATGCTAAACTGAGAAGTAAAGTTCCACGGATTTTGCCTTCTGCTTCAGGCTGACGAGCAATACCTTCTACGGCTTGTCCTGCGGCGTTACCTTGACCAAGTCCAGGTCCAATGGCTGCTAAACCTACGGCTAAGGCTGCTGCGATTACTGATGCTGCTTCTACGCTCATAATTTTTCCTTTTTTTCTTTAATTAAATTAGTACAACAAGAATTTTTAGTTTTTCGTGTGGGGATTGGATTATATAAATCTGTTCCCTATGTTAGTTAATCACACTATGGCAATTTATTTAAGCCCAAAATGTATTTAACTATATTTTGGTTTTTTATGCTAGTGACTAGGAGGTTTATTTTTTGCTCTTAGTCATGTTCTTCGCCGTGAACTTCTAGGGCTTCTCCGATGTAGGAACCTGCTAGGGTGGCGAAAATTAGTGCTTGGATGGCGCTGGTAAATAGTCCTAGGGCCATTAGGGGTAAGGGTACAATTAGGGGTACGAGTAGGACTAATACACCTACGGCTAATTCATCGGCTAGGATGTTTCCGAATAGACGGAAACTTAGGGATAAGGGCCGGGTGAAGTCTTCGATCGCCCTAAAGGGTACCATAATGGGAGAAGGTTGGGCATAGTCAGCGAAATAACGTAAACCTTTTTTACTAATCCCTGCATAGAAGTAGGCGAGGGAGGTTAGGAGGGCAAAGGCTACGGTGGTGTTAATATCCACGGTGGGCGCTGATAATTCTCCTTCGGGGATTTCGATTAATTTCCAAGGAATCAAAGCCCCAGACCAGTTGGAAACGAAGATGAATAAAAATAGAGTACCGATGAAGGGAACCCATGGACGATATTCTTTTTCGCCAATTTGATCTTTGGTGAGATTGCGTAAAAAATCGAGAACGTATTCCATAAAGTTTTGGAATCCGCTGGGTATTCTTTGAACGTTTCTGGTAGCGGCGATGGAGGCGATGAGTAGAACACCGATGACGAACCAGGATACGATAAATACTTGTCCGTGGACTTTATATTTACCAATTTCCCAGTAAAAGTGTTCTCCTACTTCGATGGCCGCTAGTAAGCGATTATTTAGATTGATTATATTTGTTAGTTCCATTAAGCAAGATTTTCCCTGATTGTAGGAATCTCAGACAATTTACCATAAAATTAACCCTTTACTCTGATTTATTTTTGCCACTGAGTAAACTACTGGGCAAAACCGTAAGCAGAATAGAGGCTTTATATGTCATGAAACCTAAAAAAATAGGTATCACTTCTAGTTGCGGTCGTTGGATGGCAATGATCATTAATCCAGCGAAGAGTGCTAGACGGGTTGAGCCGATGCTTCTTTTGCCGTTGCCTACCTTTTCCACTTCTCTGGCTAACAGGTTGATATAGACTAGACCTACACAGGCTCCTAGGAGATAGTTTAGTCCTGTATTTAGGGAGTAAAATACCCACACGAGGGCGAAGCAGGATAGCCCGATGGCGAGGGTGGCGAGGAAAATATTATATTTCAGTTGATAATATTCTGCCATGTACTCGTCTTTTTTATTTTCTGGTTCTGGTTCTGGTTCTGTTGGAGGAATAAGAGTTTCCAGATTTTCTTTGTTAGTGGAGGTTTCTGAGGTAGTCACTAGGGGCGATCGCACTTGCTTATATTTACCATGATTTTAGCCACACAACAGCAACTAAAACTAGCTTTTATCTTACCATGGCACGAGGGCAGAAATGAATAAATGGGTAAAAAGCAAAAGTGTAATAATTAATTATCCATTGTTAAACTAAGCCAATCAAAAAATCTATTCCATGCCCACCAAATATCCTCATCCCCATTAATTTTTTGTCCTTGTTTCGAGTTAACATACCCTACATGACCACCATAGTTAGTTAATATTAAATTCAAGTGAGGATTACTACTAACTTCCCTCTGCAAATCAGGAATGATGGTGGGGCAAAACATGGGGTCATCTTCTGCATAGATAATCAAAGTAGGTTTTTTAATCTTCGACAAAATCCGAAAAGGACTACTGGCGTAGTAATAGTCAAGGACAGTCTTAAAGCCTAGGGAGGGAATAACTAAATATTCATCCACGGTGCGAATGCTATGAATTGATGACAAAATTCCTAAATCAATATGTTGGGGATGGTACTGATGGAGGTTAGTTATTAATTCTTTGAGATTTTCAGTGATGGCTTTATCCAAATGTTTTTTAATCGGATGATTTTCTAAATAGGTAAGGGATTTTTCCGCATTAATACTAGGACAAATTACCCCACAACCGCCAATATCGTCCTCCGTTAAACCCGAATTTTTCAACTTATCGGATAAAGATGAGCCATAAAATATTGCCCAGAGGGCTAGTTGCCCCCCTAAAGAATATCCCGTAAACCAAAATTTGCTAGGGAAACCTTCTTTTTTAGCTTGGGACGCAATGTGCAAAAAATCTTGTCCTTCAAAAATGCCATCGGAGGGCAGGGCAGGGGATAGAGGTAAACTTTTGCCATGGGCTCTCCAGTCAAAGATGATAATGGCGTAGCCTTGATAATAGGCTTTTCTAGCAAGTATTTCTAAATACCATTGATTTTCTAGGCTTCCTGTAATACCGTAGGTGGCAATGATAGTTCCTTTGGCTTGAGGAGGAATGGCGGTGAGGGCATAAAGGGGAGTGTCATCCATGCCATGATATATCTTTTCTTGGTACGGTAAGGGTGCTAAATTTAGATATTTTTGCCATTTTTTATTCATTATTTTGGCAATGTATAGGGTTTGAATTATCCCATTTCTAAGATATAAAGGAGGTTTATAGTCATAGTTTTGTTTGATCATTTATTTCGTGAAAAGATTATTGATTTTGTATGTTGAAATACATTTAAAATTTTATTTATTAATTACCAACGGTGGTTAATAGTTTATTTTTTTTATTGAGATATTAATGATCAGTTCAATGGTTTATCCTATGCTACTATTTCTCTTTCTTTTCTATGGTTCAAGGATTGGGTGATAGTTCAATGATTCTTGGTGATTTTATGTTAAATCAGGTTACTAAATATTAATTATAAGGGCGATCGCCCCTAGATAAAAAAAGAGCCTAATTTGAAAAAATAAGATAATATAAAGTAGTATATTTAGGTCTCTCCGATAATTCTTAAATGCCATGATAGATTCTCGAACACTTAGTGAATTATACCTAAGAGAAAATACGCAAAAGAATCAAATATTATCAGATTACCAAAAACTAATCCTAGATAACATAATTGATGGAGTGGTGATATTTAAAGATAATCACTACATATACGTTAATCAAGCCTATACAGAAATTTCAGGCTATAAAGAAGAAGAATTATTAGGCAAAAAATGGCAAGATTTTTATCCCCTAGAGGATGGACAAAGGATAGAAAAAGAAATCCTATCGATTTGTAAAGAGAATAAATATTGGAGAGGAGAAGAAGTTTCCTATCACAAAAATGGTAGTAAAATTTGGAAACAAATGTCTTTATCCTTCATTGAAAATGGCATTTTAATCGGAATTTGTCGAGACATTACCGAAAACAAAAAAACTCAAACCATGCTCAAAGCCCAAGAGTATGCTATGCGGAGTTTGTATCAAGTAACCGCCTCATCTGACCTAACTTTTGACGAGAAACTAGAGGGGATTTTTAATCTAGGAAGAAAATTCTTTGATCTCGAAATGGCTGTCTTAACCCGTGGAGAAGAGCAATGTATTCAAATCATCAAATTTCAGAGGGAAAAAAGAAATGGTGAAGTGGTGCAATTACCCTTGTACATGGACAAAGAGCAATCATTATGCTTTATTTGTTTACAACAACAAGAACCTTTAGTCATTGAATCCTTAGCTAATTCAAGCTATAAAAATCATCCGGGGCATACCTTTTGGAATATTCAAAGCTACATTGGTTCAAGAATAGAAGTATCAGGTAAAACCTACGGTACTTTGTGCTTTTTCTCCTTCGATGAAAAGTCTGACCATGAAATAACGGAGAATTCCCAACAACTGTTAAAGTTAATGGCTCAATGGATAGGCTATGAAGTCGAGCGCCAAGAGTCTCAAAAATTGTTAGAGCAAAAGTTTCAACAGGAAACACTACTAAACAAGATAGTCAAGTCCATTCGACAAACCATTGATTATCATGAGCTATTTCAAAGGGCTGCCCAAACCATAGGAGAAGCCTTTAATGTAGATCGTTGTCATATCCTAACCTATGATGGTGATTATTTTCCCCCCGTTACCCCCGTGGCTGAATATTTAGCCTCTGGCATCGAGTCTATGAGTAAATATAATATTATCCCAGAAAAGCAAAATTCCCGTAATCCCCATGTAGAAAAAGTATTAAGTCAGGATAAAGTGGTGGTGAGTAACGATGTATTTCAAGATGAATTACTTCAACCCATGCAGACTATGTGTGCTGCCATTAAATTAAAATCGATGATGGCGGTGCGTACTTCTTACTTTGGTCAAGCTAATGGTATCATTGGTTTACATCAGTGTGGTTGCCATCGTCAATGGACTGATACAGAACAACAGTTATTGGAAAATATTGCTTCTCAGTTAGGCATTGCGATCGCCCAGGCTAAACTATTACAACAAGAAAAACAACAAAAAGAACAATTAGAGCTAAAAAATAAAGCCCTAGAAGAAGCCCGAAAAGAAGCAGAAACCGCCAACCGAGCCAAAAGTGCTTTTCTAGCCACCATGAGCCATGAAATTCGTACCCCCATGAATGGAATTATGGGCATGGCAGACTTACTGGCTAAGACTTCCCTTAATGTAGCACAAAAAGACTACGTAAGTACCATTAATCAAAGTAGCAACTTACTGCTGACAATTATCAACGATATTTTAGACTTATCAAAAATAGAAGCCGATAAAATTGAACTAGAAAATAATCCCTTCAACCTCCATCAATGTATCGACGAGGTATTAAAACTAATGAGGGGTAATGCCCTTAGTAAACAAATCAAACTTACCTACATTAAAAATGACTCCATTCCCTCCCACTTTATGGGGGATGCCAACAGAATAAAGCAAATAATACTCAACCTCGTTAGTAACGGTATAAAATTCACCCCAGAAGGAGAAGTTCAAATAACCACAGAAGCCCGTCTTTGCCCCGATGGTTTCCATGTAATTCAAATTGCCATCAAAGATACAGGCATCGGCATTGCCCCAGAAAATCGTGAGATGCTTTTCAAACCTTTTTCCCAGATAGACGGCACCAATACCCGCAAATATGGTGGCACAGGATTAGGTTTAGTCATCAGCCAAAAATTAGCCCACTTAATGGGGGGAAAAATAACCTTTCAAACACAATTTAACATTGGTTCAACCTTTTATCTTACCCTCAAATTACTTGCCCTATCTTCGGAGGAAATAAGTTCATCAAATCTCATAAATCAAGATAAAAATAGAGAGCCACAAAACTCAAAAATATCCTCCCTACCTATCAAAATTTTATTAGTAGAAGACACCCCCGTAAATTATAAAGTAGCCCGTTTGATGTTCCAAAAATTAGGTTACTTAGGGGATAAATTAGATATTGTCTATGACGGTTTACAAGCCCTAACGGCGGTGAGAGAAAATTCCTATGACATCGTATTCATGGACTTACAGATGCCTAACCTTGACGGTTTAAATGCCACCACCAAAATAAGAGCCTTGGGTAACCAAATAAAACAGCCATGGATAGTTGCCATGACGGCATCCGCCCTAGCAGAAGATCGAGAAAAATGTTTTAATGTAGGAATGAATGATTTTGTAAGTAAGCCCATTCGCTCTGGGGATGTGCAACAAGCCCTGACTAGATTTGCCAATAGTTTGATATTTTAAAAGCCCTATGAACATTATTATCTTATCCATGATTGCCGCCCTCATAATTCCCATGTATCAGTCATGGCGAGATGAAAACGTATGGCAAAAAATGTTAGCGGTTGCCAGTATTTCTACTAAAACGGCTCTCCTCATTTTGGTAATTGCTGTTTTTCGGGATGATTGGATGATGGGGGTTGTGGGTGTCATTATCTTAACGGTAGGTAATGCGGGGTTAATGTTACTTGCCCATCTACTCAAAAGAATGGGTGAAATTTAGCCATTTTTTTTTCCATTGGCTGGTAGGTTTCAAATCCGATGATAATTGCTCTTTTTCTCTACGTTCAATGATAGCGGTGGCTGTATCCGTTAAACTAGGATCTCGGTAGGGGGTAGAGGCACGGGTTTCGAGATGCTCTAATTCCATATTTGATAAGGGTTCTAAGGGTATTACATTATTTTTTGTGGCTAGGGTACCGGGCGATCGCCTTCCCACGGTATAATTTCTACCTATGTTTAAACCCACTAACATCATCGCTTTTCGCACACTTGCCGAGCAAGAATAGGTGGCTAAAATACCATCATCGGCTAAACATTGAGATATTAGTTCAAAAAAATCCACCGTCCATAATTGAGGACATTTAGGAGGAGAAAAGGGATCGAAAAAAATTGCATCGGCTTTAAAGTTTTCTTTTAATAGTTTTCTTACTGTTTCCCTTGCATCACCGATAATTAATTCTATACTTAAGTTATTTTTAGCTAGTTTTTTAGTATTTGCTACGGTAGCTAAATTTTCCCTGACACTCGGAGGATAAAAACATAGTAAATTTTGTTTAATGGCCTCTTGAGGAACGTTTATATCTAACTCTAGGGCAACAATATCGAGGAAACAATCATAGGTATTTTCTCCGTAAACTTCTAATAATGAAGCGCTATTATAACCCAAACCATAACAAAGATCGATCACTTTTAGATGATTTTTTTTAGCGATTTTTTCTTTAATATTACAACCCTTAATGTAGGTTATTTCTGATTCTTGTTTAGCTCCATATTTACTATGAAATGTTTCGTTAAATTCTTGAGAATAAAAGGTATGGGAGCCATCTTCTGTTATTCTTTTTTCTAAATATTCCATGACTCATTTGGGATCGCTAAATTGTAATAAATAGAATAATTTGTGAATATTTTAACTTGCTTAAAAAATCAAAATAATACCAAGTCCAATATATAAACTATACTTTTTTTTATTATTTTTGGCAATGGGTATAAGGCTATTATTGGTTTTATTAATATACCTTTCTATAAGAATCCATACCTCAAATCAGCAACCCCTATTTTATAATATTATTCTAGTTAAACTGTATTTTCATAATGGATAAATCATCAGAAAAGTAATTACTATTATTATGTATTTTTGCGTGGTCTAAAATTTTATCTAAATCTGATTCTTTCTCTAAAATATCACTAAAATTATCGATTCCCCACATCTGTTGATCTGGTCCAATAATTTCATAAATTCCATCACTAAAAATATATAAAGTTGAGGGCGACTCTATTTCATAACTACTATTATCATAGTTTACGTTAGGAAACATTCCGATGGGTAATCCGGGGGTTTTTAACTTTAAAATTTGAGATTTACTTGAATTATCTCGATAAACATAAATACCGGGGGGATGTCCTGCACTTGAAAAGGTTAATTTTTTAGTATTAAGATTATATATACCATACCAAATAGTTAAATATTTATCATTTTTATTACTCATTTGAAAAAAATTATTAAGACTAAATAAAACTTGATTCGGTTCTTTATAATTAACTTTTCCTAGATTGCCGTAACGCAGTAAATTAAAGGTTGAAATGGAGGGAAGTGCTGCCCCTAAACCATGACCAGAAACATCTAATAAATAAAAAACTAAGTTTTCTTCATCTAAAAAGAAATAGTCAAAAATATCTCCCCCTAGTTGACGGGAAGGAATAAAACGAAAATCTATATCTATTTTTTCATGGTGCAAGGATTCGGGTAATACTACGCTGACATAGTCGGCTGCTTCTGATAATTCGGTTTCTAATTGATGCTTTTGCTTTTCTAGTAGTTTTTTCTGTTTTTCTAAAAGTTGTTTTTGTTTCTGTAAGTCTTGACTTAGTTGATGTAGTCTTAACCCTGCCCTGACTCTGGCTTTTAACTCTTGTAAGTCGATGGGTTTGCAAATAAAGTCGTCTGCCCCTGCGTCTAATCCTTGAACTCTATCATCTACGGATATTTTTGAGGTGATGAGGATAAAGAAGGTGGTGGCAAGGGCTGGGTTTTGTTTTACTTGCCGACAAACATCCAAACCTCCTAATTTTGGCATTAGCCAATCGGAGATGATGAGGGCGGGTTTAATTTTTTCGGCTAATTCTAATCCTGTTATGCCGTCGGAAGCGATACTGACTTCATAACCACTTTTTTTTAAGGTTCTGGTGAGAAGGATTTGAATTGTTCGATCATCGTCTATGATGAGAATGTGAGCCATTGTGGGATGTTTTACATGATTTTTGTGTAATGCTGATCTTTAGTTGCTAAGTCTAAAAACCAATTTTTCTGGTCAATAATTAATAGGATAACCAATTGTTACTTATTAAGAGTAGCGTATATAGTTGTTGATGGATTATGGTTAGTTTTGGTTTATCTAATATTTTTTTATGAGAAAGTTTAAGTTATATTTTTTATTTGCTGGTGTTTTTTTCCTGTCTGCGGGTATCATCATTAGTTTTTTGTCGGAAACTGATTCGGTGGTGGGTTTTATTTTTTCTTTGGTGGGGGTTTTGGTATTAGGGGGAGTATTAGTTTTTTCTCTTTATCAAAATCAAGGTTTTTGGGGAATGCGCTCGACGGAGGCGGGTACTAATGCTTTAATTTCTACGGGGTCTGTTATTCTTATTTTAGCGGTAATTACTTACCTTGGAATTAATTACTCTTGGCGGGTTGATTTGACTGAAAATCAGCTTTTTACCCTTTCTCCTCAGTCTCGGGAGTTGGTGAGTAATTTGGATGAGCCTTTGAAGGTATATGTCTTTGATAGTCCTGCTAATCCTAACGATCGCACTTTATTGGAAGATTATCAACGTAATAATAGTTTATTTGAATTTGAGTTTGTAGATCCACAGGTAAGATTTAGTTTAGCCCAAGAGTTTGGGGTGCAAAGAAGGGGAGATGTTTATATCGAAAAAGGAGGGCAACGGCAGTTGGTACAAACGGTTTCTCCCAATGCTCGGTTAACGGAAATTGCTCTTACAAATGCGATCGCCACTATCCAACGCACGGAGCAACCTATGGTATATATCTTACAAGGTCATGGAGAACCGACCCTAGAGGAGGGGGAAAATAGTTTTTCTCAGGCAGCCAATAGTCTTAATGAGAGGGGTTATGTCGTGCAAGGTTTAAACCTTACCACCACGCCCCTAGTGCCTCCTAACGCCGATGTATTGATTGTTAGTAGTGGTACAAGGGAACTATTAGAAGGGGAAGTAAGGGCGATCGAAAGATTTGTTAATAATGGTGGTAGTCTATTGGTAATGTATGATGCCCAAGCCCCATCAAGTTTAAATCGCCTATTTGCCCAATGGGGGGTAGTCCTCCACGATGGCTTAATCGTAGATGGCTCAGGCACTGGAGATGTATTTGGTTTAGGCCCTTCTGTTACCTTTGTGGTCGATTATGGCAACCACCCCATAACCCGTAATTTTGATAATGGTATTAGTATTTTTCCCTTTGCTAGGGCTATCTTAACCACAGAAGAAGAAAATATTACCCCTACCCCTCTCCTACTCACCAATCCTCAAACATGGGCAGAAAGTGACTTAACCCAAGATACCATCGAGTTTAACCCAGAAGAAGACCTCCCCGGTCCTTTAAATGTGGGAGTTGCTTTATTAAGGGAAAATCCTGAAGCCCCATCGGAGGAAATAGAAACCCCCCAAGAAATAGAAGAAACCCCCGAAGAAATCGAAGAAAGCCCCATACCCCCAGAGGATGATTTCTCCCAAGGAGATTTACCCCAACCCCCTTCCATTAATGAGCCAACCCCTGTACCAATTCAAGAAAATAATATGCCTGAGTTGCCCCCAGAAACAAGAATGGTAGTGATGGGTAATTCCACCTTTGCCACCAATGGCTGGTTTTCTCAACAACTTAACAGTGATGTTTGGTTTAACTCCATCGCTTGGTTATCTGGTGCGGATGAATCAAGCCTTTCCATTAGCCCCAGACTACCTAGTAATCGACGATTAAATATTGAAAGTTTCCATGTCAACTTAATCGGTTGGTTAGCCCTCCTGATTATTCCGGGGCTTGGGTTTGGCACGGCTATTTTTATCTGGTGGAAAAGAAGCCGTTAAATTTAATTAGGCAATGGTGCTGTTGGGCGATTTATTTGCGTCTAGCAGCATTTTTAGGTTTTCCTGAATCGCCTGTTGTAATTTATCGCAGTAAATTTCTTTGCTTTGACGATAGTCTTGGGGGGTGTCAAGGAAAATGATACTATCTACCTCTCGTAGGGTAAACATTTGAAAAAGAATCTCACCAATGCTAATTTCTTGGGCGACTATCTCTAGTTTATCTATTTCACTATCGGCAAACTGTACCGCATCTTCTACGGTGGGGAAAGCATACACCACTTTTTTTTCTACTTCTGGATTGTCTTGTTTTCCTAATACGGTAAGGACTAAATTATTTTCGAGGGTTTGTCTAAGGTAATACTTTTGATGGCTTAATTGTTGAGCATATACTTTTAAAACGGGTACAACACCATATTGCATAATGGGGGCTGGTACACCAAATTTTGGAGCTTGATTAATTAAATTGTCAAATTGTTGGTCTAAATTCATGATTTTGATTGGTTTTTCTTTCCCACTCTCATTATACTGACATCCTCTTAGCAATCAATGGATTAAGGAATTTAATCATCAATTCACCTTAGCTATTAATTAATTGGGCTGTATAGGAATGTTGAGGGTTAGTAAAAATTTTTTCGGTGATGTTTTGCTCCACAATTTGTCCCTGATTCATTACTGCGATACGATCGCACATATACCGAGCTACACTCAAATCATGGGTAATGAAAAGATAGGTGAGTTTAAATTCTTCTTTCAAATCTAACATTAGTTGCAATACTTGAGCTTGTACCGTGGCATCAAGCATACTCACAGGCTCATCACATATCACTAATTTTGGATTGGTAATTAATGCCCGTGCGATCGCCACTCGCTGTTGTTGACCCCCTGATAGTTCTTTGGGATAACGCTTCAAATAGTCTTCTGGGGGGCATAGACCTACTTTATTTAACATTTGGGTCACTTTTGACCTGATTTCAGTTTTACTGCCTAATTTGTGGATAAACAAAGGCTCTGCGATGGCATCTCCCACGGTCATGAGGGGGTTTAAACAGGCATGGGGATCTTGAAAAATCATCTGGATTTCCCGACGCACATTAATCATTGATTGGGGAGATAATATACTGATGTCTTTTTCTTTAAAAAATACCTGCCCTGAAGTGGGTTTAATTAGTTGTAAAATTGTCCGAGAAAGGGTACTTTTACCACATCCAGATTCCCCCACTAAACCAAAAATTTCTCCTTCATATAGTTGTAAATTTATGTTATCAACGGCTTTAATGGTTTCTGTTTTTTTGCCTAACAATTGTTCAAGGAAATTTGCTTCTAAGCTATAGTATTTGTCTAAATTTTTTAATTCTAAAATAGTTATTTTTTTCTCTTTTTCTTTATCTAAATAATACTCTTTTTTTTCTTGATTATGTAGAGTAGAATTCAGCAAAATCTTACTATAGTCATGGCTAGGTTGATTCATAACATCTTGTACCATGCCAGTTTCCACCATCTTTCCTTGATACATTACCCCAAGGCGATCGCCATATTTTCCTACCATATTTAAGTCATGGGAAATCAAAATCAAACCCATTTCTTGCTCTTTACAAAGGGTCGTTAATTCTCTCAAAATTTGGTTAGCAATGGTAACATCAAGGCTAGTGGTAGGTTCATCCGCTATAATTAATTTCGGTTGTAGTACAAGGGTAAGGGCGATCGCCACTCGCTGACGCATACCACCGCTAAACTCATGGGGATATTGACTAAAACGCTTTTTTGGTATTTTTACCAACTCCAAAGTATTAAAAACCCTCTCCTGTATTTCCCGAGAAGATAAATCAGGGCGATGGGCTTTAAGAGTTTCCCGACAATGTTCCCCAATAGTCATCAAAGGGTTTAATCTAGTCATAGGATCTTGAAACACTAACCCTACCGCCTCCCCTCGAAATCTGCGCATCTCTAAAGGATTATAAGAAGTAATAGATTTCCCTTGAAAAATAATATCCCCTTCAATCCTTGTCCCAGACGGTAACAATCCCATGATAGCCCTGCCAATGGTGGATTTCCCACAACCCGACTCCCCCACCAAAGCCAAAACTTCCCCCTTACCTACCCAAAAAGAAACATCATCCACCGCCCAATTGATTTCACCATCAACATTCTGATAATTAGTTTCATAGGCAATTTTTAAATTATTAATGGACAAAAGAGAGTCATTCATAACACAGAGAAGCCATATTTTTATTAATAAACTGTCTTAAACAAAAAAAGATACTGGAGATAAAGATACCACCATCCAGAATAGTACCACTAACATTAAAATCATTACCCCTATAATTTGTTCTAACTCCTCAAAATATCTGGATAGGGTGAAAACCATTTTCTTAAACATAACAAGATGAAGGGCAAAACCGATCGCATTTAGCCCCAAGGCTTTTAAAATACTGAGGGGAGTATAAGCCCCTAGATATAAAAAATTAGCCCCAAAAATAGCCACCATCAACGGTATAACCCCCCACCACACATTTGACTTAACCCTATCTATGCCATCACTAGGTAAAAAGATAAACTTAGCGTAAATCATAGCCGTACCCACCGCACTAATATTCATCAACAACTCCTCCGTCGAAGAAAGACTTTTGAGAGCAAGGGTTTTAGCGGCAAAACCATAAAACAGAGGAAATCCACAAATAGATAAACTACCCACCACTAAAGTTAACCATAACCTCGTACTCATTGCCCTATCTTGTAACTCTTGAATACTGCGACTAGGTAACACCCCACTTACCATAAATAAATTAGCCTTCGCCAATCCGTGGGCAAGGGCATAATATCCCCCCACTTCTGGGGCAACTAAAATCCACCCCAATTGCGAAACCGTACTAGAAGCCAATATTCTTTTGGTATCTTGGGAAAAGAAAGCATAAATAATACCGAAAAATGCCGTGGCAATACCCACCCCATGGAGAAGATTATTAAACTCATCCATTATCATGGCACACTGCAACAGCGGAAAAATTCCCGCCTTTACCACTACCCCCGATAAAATAGCCGACACAGGGCTTTCAGACTCCGCATGGGTAAGGGGTAACCACAAACCTGAGATAAAAATTCCTCCCTTAGTTAGTAAACCCAAAAAAATGAGGGCAATAGCTTCTGGGGGGCTATTTATCAAACCTTCAAAGGCAAAAGATTGATTACTTTTATATACCAATATAGTTCCCATGAGATAAAACAACATGGCTATATTGCTAGTAAAAAGATAACGCAACCCAACCCAAATACTACGATCTGTACGGGGATATGCTACCAATAAAAAAGCAGCAATACCTACAACTTCTAGGGCAACATAAACACTTAGAAAATCTGCACTGATAAATAAAGCATTCATACTACCGTGCAGGATAATAAGTTGGGTATAAAAAAAAGTGGTTTTCTCTGTTTGCCAACAATATAAAATTACTGCTCCCGTCACAAGGGCATTAGTTAAAATAAAATAGCCACTTAAGTTATTTATTAATAGTTCTACTCCAAAATTATCCAATAATTTTATCGAAAAATTAATATCATTTACTAAAATAAAAACAGCATAAAATGCCGAGAATAAAGTTGTCAATAAGCAAAATATTCTATCTATTTTTTTAATTAAATAAATAAGAAATCCAGCAAATAAAGGGAGTAGAATTACAACAATGGTTAAATTGGTCATCGAGTATTATTTTTGATATTTCGCTACTTTCTAAGGTGAGATTAGAAAAATGAGATAAAGATAAATATAGCAGTTTTTATGATTTATCAATTATCCATTACCTTATCAAGAGCTTTCCTTCTTACATAATGAACCTCATACCACCCTCTATGGTTGTATTTCACCACTACCGCTTTAGGAGTAAAAGTAATTACATAAGTATCAAGAAAAATAAGTAACTTTGAACGATTAGGCTCCACCGCTTCCCTCACAATTTCCTCATGACGATGGGGATGTAGAATCAAATCAATGGACTCTATATAGGCTTGAGGAACAGCAATAATAATATGTTTAAAAATTGTTAATAACTCTTTTATTTTTTCCTTAGAAGTAGTTACTTTTGTGTTACTAAAAATATTATACGGAGGCAAAAGCATTGCCACTAATATACCAATGATGACATTAGCAATACCAAAATCAGCGGTTAATAAAAACCAAAGCACTAAGCGAAAAAGGATACTGGGGACCATGATATTACCATCCAAAATAATACAACTAACATTAAAATCATTATCCCTATAATCTGTTCTAATTCTTCAAAATATCGGGATAAAGTGAAAACCATTTTTTTGAAAACTAAAAGATGCAGTGCAAAACCGATCGCACTTAAACCCAAAGCCTTTAAAATATTGAGGAGACTATAGGCAGGAAGATATAAAAAATTAGCCCCAAAAATAGCCACCATTAAAGGTATTACCCCCCACCATAAATTTGATTTAACCCTATCTATGCCATCACTAGGTAGAAAGATAAACTTAGCATAAATCATAGCCGTACCCACCGCACTAATGTTCATCCATAATTGTTCAGTGGAAGAAAGACTATTGATAACAAGGGTTTTAGCCGCAAAACCATAAAACAAAGGAAACCCACAAATAGATAAACTACCCACCACTAAAGTTAACCATAACCTCGTACTCATGGCCCTCTGTTGTAATACTTGAATACTGCGACTGGGTAATGCACCAACCACCATAAATAAATTAGCCTTCGCCAACCCGTGGGCAAGGGCATAATATCCTCCCACTTCTGGGGCAACTAAAATCCATCCAAATTGGGAAATGGTACTAGATGCTAATATTCTTTTAGTATCTTGGGAAAATAGAGCGTAGATAATACCAAAAAAAGCTGTGGCAATTCCTACGATATGAATAAGAGTCTCAAACTCCCCCATAATCATGGTACAACGCAACAAAGGAAAAATACCTGCTTTTTCCACTACCCCCGCCAGCATAGCAGACACAGAGCTTTCTGACTCTGACTGAGTTAAGGGCAACCATAATCCTGAGACAAAAACTCCCCCTTTGGTAAATAAACCGAGGAAAATTAGGGCAACGGCTTCGGGGGGGCTATGGATTAACCCTTCAAAGGCAAAGGATTGATTACTTTTATAAACTAATATAGTTCCCATGAGATAAAATAACATGGCTATATTGCTGATGAATAGATAACGAATTCCTACCCAAAGGGTGTTGTCGGTGCGGGGATATGCCATCAGTAAGAAAGCAGATATGGCTACTACCTCAAGGGCGACATAAACACTGAGAAAGTCTGCACTGATAAACAGGGCATTCATACTGCCATGCAGGATAATAAGTTGGGTATAAAAAAAGGTTTTTTTCTCGGTTTGCCAAGAGTATAAAATTACTGCCCCCGTTACAAAGGCATTGGTTAAAATAAAGTAGCCACTGAGGTTATTTATTAATAGTTGTACCCCAAAATTATCTAATAACTGTATGGGTGTATCTATTTCGTTAAGAAGAATATAACTTGCATAAAAAGCAGAAAAAGAAACTGTTAGAAAACAAAATACTCTATCTATTTTATTGATTAAATAGACCAAAAATCCAGCAAATAAAGGAAGAAGTATGGCGATAATCGTTAAATTTGTCATGGGGTATTATTTTTTTCGATTTCACTACTTTCTAGGGTGGGGTTATTTTTTCCAAGTTTCATTACCCCCACTAACATTAAGGCTTGGATAGAAAAACCGATGACAATGGCGGTTAAAATTACGGCTTGAGGTACAGGGTCGGCATATTGGATGGTATCATTATCTATCTGCCCCACCAGAATAGGGGTAAAAACTCCCGTCCGTGATGCTACCCACACATAATAGGCAACTACCCCCGTACTCATAACATCCATGGATACGATTTTCATGACCAAATTCTTCTTGAAAATTGTGCCAAAGAAACCGCAGAGAATCGTTATTAAAATAAATGCTTCTAACACAGTTTAATTTATTATTAATGACTATAGTTTATAGTATATCGTTTAATGGTTTTCGATAGTGTTTTATGTATGAATTGTTCTATTATTCATTATTTGCATTGCTTGATTATGGTATAGAGTACGACTGAATTATGTGAATAAATCAGTATTTGAGATGTTATTACCATTGCCCACCGAAACGAGAAATCATATCTAACGTCAGCAATGCCTAGTTATTCAATGCTTTGAGGAAATTTTTCATAGTGGCAAACAATCCAAGGGAAGCTGATTTTACGCTAGTCTCTTCCTCTTCTTGATTTCCCATCAAAATTCGATCTAATACTTCTCCTAGGGGCTTTTGGGGTACTTCGGTGATTAGTTCAAATTTATTACCTTCTAATTCCCTCCATACTTGCCATAATCCAGGAAAAGTTCTGATTACCACGGCTTCATCAAGGGGGCGATAATAGTAACTTGATTCTAGGGTGCTTAAAAATCTTTCCCTTAGTTGTCGGGCAGCGTAGCCAATGCCGACGATAGAAACATCTTCTAACTGAGGTATGATAAGGATTACAGGGCGATCGCCCGCTAGGTTACATAATTTTTCTACCTGTGCTACTTCCACCGCACTAGGGGAAATGACTAAATAAAATTCATCGGTATCACTAACTTTATTTTCCACGGGGTTTCTACTACTACCCAAATCCGACACCACGAAGGTAGTTTCCCCCCATTCCCTTTTAGCCAAGGCAGCAGCCCCTGTATCGGGGAAAAAGACTTTTAACCCTGCCCCATATTCACTAAATAACTGGGCAAAAGCAAAGGCTAATTCTTGGGATTTGAGGGCAATTTCGGGGATGATTAATTCTACCTGAAGACGATTAAAACCGTTTTCTAATGCCGTGAGGGTGGCTGTGTGTGCCTGGGCGATCGCACTTTCGAGAGATTGAGGAATTTGAGTCATATTAAATAATATTTAGAGTTATAATAAATACTGACAAGTTTCTGTTTATCTATTCTCATCTTAAACTGATAACTGCCATACAGAAAATGACCTCCACCACAAATTCCACCACCGAAGATATAAGCACCGATAAAACCGTAGTGGTTGAAACCTACGAACTCTCAAAAATTTACCTTACAGGATTTTGGCTCAATAAAAAAGTACCCTCCCTCAAAAACTGCACCCTCCAAGTTTATCAGGGGGAAACATTCGGCTTACTAGGGCCCAATGGGGCAGGAAAAACTACCCTCCTCAAAACCCTTTTAGGCATCATCAAGCCCACTTCCGGGAGGGCAAAGTTACTCGGTAAACCCCTAGGGGATAATAGTGTAAAACAAAGATTGGGTTATCTTCCCGAAAATGCTTATTACTATGATTTTTTAACCGCATGGGAATTTTTACACTTCATCGCTTCCCTATTCCAAATTCCTAAACACGAGCAAAATAAGCGTATTTTAGAGTTATTAGACTTGGTGGGTTTAGCCAAACAAACCGCCCAAAAGAAACAACTAAGGCAGTATTCCAAAGGGATGATGCAAAGGGTAGGTATGGCACAAGCCCTCATAAATGATCCTGAAATTGTCTTTTTTGATGAACCCATGTCAGGATTAGATCCTATGGGGCGTTATCAGGTACGACAAATTATATTATCCCTCAAAGAGCAAGGAAAAACCATCTTTTTTAACTCCCATGTATTAGCCGATGTAGAGAAAATTTGCGATCGCATTGCCATCCTTGCCCGAGGCGAATTGTTAAATATTGGCTCATTAGACGATATTTTAGGCACCCAAGAAACCTACCACGCCACCGTCAAAAACTGTGACATAGAAGAAATGGAGGGATGGTTAACCAATATCACCCAAGAAAATCATATCTTCCGAGGAGAATTAAAAGCCAATCCCCAAGAGTTTATCAATCACCTTGCCACCACCCAAGGGGAGTTAGTTAGTATAAATCTTGTCCGTGATTCCCTCGAAGATTATTTTATCCGTCAATTAGAAGAAAGGGGCATTACTTCCAGTCAGTAGGCGGGAGAGGAATTGATAATTGAGAATTGAGAATGGATAATAAATCCCCATGATCTAAATTATGCAAGTTGAATTTGGGATACAATTTTCTGGTCAAGATGAGGAGCAATTGACTTATCCACTATCCATCGTCAATTATCCTTGATGTACTAATCGTATATCCCAAATACTAAAAATACATAGATTTTGAAAAAAAGTATCAGAAAATACCTTTAATCCCAAGCAGAAATGACAGGATGAGAGTGATATAAAATGGGTATCCCTTTGTCATTGTCAGATTATGAGTGAGAAAGTAAAGACAGTTTGTCCTTATTGCGGTGTCGGTTGTGGTTTAGAAATAATTAATCCCCCCGAATCGGTTTCTGAGCAAAAATCCATGGTGGTAGGGAAGGTTATGGGCGATCGCACTCACCCCTCCAGTTTAGGGAAAGTATGTGTCAAAGGGGCTACGGTGGGGGAAGCCATCAAAGAAAGTCGTTTAGAATATCCCCTCTGGCGAGAAACCCTAGACCAAGAATTTCAGCGTATATCGTGGGAAGAAGCCTTCGAGAAAATAGTTAATCAAATCAACAAAGTAAAAGATACCATAGGGGTTGACGGTATCTGTATGTACGGCTCAGGGCAATTTCAAACCGAAGATTATTATATCGCCCAAAAACTCTTTAAAGGATGCCTAGGCACAAACAACTTTGACGCTAACTCTAGGCTCTGTATGTCTTCCGCCGTTTCAGGATATGTGGGCAGTTTTGGGGCAGATGGCCCCCCTTGTACCTATGGTGACTTAGAAAATACCGACTGTGCCTTTTTAGTGGGAACTAATACCGCCGACTGTCATCCCATCGTATTTAACCGTTTAAGGGCATATCACAAGAAAAATGACCATGTAAAGATGGTAGTCATAGATCCTCGCACTACAGCCACCGCCCAAGCTGCCGATCTCCATTTAGCTATTCAACCCGGCACTGACATTGATTTATTTAACGGTATTGCCCACCTACTGCAAAAATGGGGCAAAATTGACCTAGATTTTATCCACCAATACACGGATAACTTTGCCGATTACCAAGAAATTATTAAAGATTATCCCCCCGAAAAAGTAGCCCCTACCTGTGGCATTACTGAAGCCGACTTAGTCACCGCCGCCACCTATTGGGCGCAGTCAAATCGGGTTATTTCCATGTGGTCCATGGGTTTAAATCAATCCTCCGAAGGTACTGCCAAAATTCGCACCCTCATTAACCTCCACCTCATGACAGGCACCCTAGGTAAAGAAGGATGTGGCCCTTTTTCCCTCACGGGGCAACCCAACGCCATGGGCGGCAGAGAAGCGGGGGGTTTAGCCCATATTCTCCCGGGTTATCGTTTTGTGAGTAATCCTGAGCATCGAAAAGAAGTAGAACAATTATGGCATCTCCCAGAAAACTCCATTGCCCCCGAAGTGGGTAAAACCGCATGGGAAGCTATCATGGGCTTAGAAACTGGGGAAGTTCAATTTTATTGGGTGGCCGCCACTAACCCCGTGGTGAGTATGCCAGACTTGGAGAGGACAAAAAAAGCCCTGCTTAATTCCCCTTTTACGGTATATCAAGATGCCTATTTTCCTACGGAAACCGCTTACTATGCCCATTTAGTGCTTCCTGCTGCCCAATGGAGCGAAAAAACGGGAACTATGACCAATTCTGAACGAGTGGTGACTTATTGCCCTGCTTTTACTAAAACCGTGGGGGAAGCGAAAGCTGACTGGGAAATTTTTGCGGAGGTGGGAAAAAGACTAGGTTTTGGGGAGTATTTTACTTTTGAAAATTCGGCTCAGGTATATGATGAGTTTGTGTCTTTAACTAAAAATCGCCCCTGTGATATGTCGGGGTTGAGCCATGATTTGTTAGCCCAAGCCCCCATCCAATGGCCTTTTCCTGAAGGTAAGAATCCTGAGGATAAATATGGCAGAAGGCTTTACACTGATCTAAAGTTCCATACCCCCAACCAAAAAGCACAGTTTATTGCGGTGCATAGTAGGGGATTAGCCGAACCTCCTAACCCTGATTATCCTTTTATTTTAACCATCGGGAGGCTTTATGGTCATTGGCACACCATGACGCGCACGGGTAGAATTGCCAAAATTAATAAGATGCACCCTGAGCCTTTGTTGGAAATTCATCCCAAGGATGCAAACAAATATGGCATTGAGTCGGGGGATATGGTGGCGATTAATTCTTTACGGGGTAAGGCTATTTTTAAGGCTTTGGTGACAAGGGCGATCGCCCCTCGTACTCTTTTTGTACCAATGCACTGGGGTTTTTTGTGGGGAGAAAATACCGAAGCCAATAGCCTTAGTCATCCCGTAGCCTGTCCTATTTCAAAGCAACCTGAGTTAAAAGCCTGTGCGGTGAATATAGTTAAAGTTTAATACTGAATCTGTACATGAAAGTAAACTAATCGCACTAACAATTGGCTTAAGCCCATTACCAAAATTTATCGTAATTAAAACAAAAAAATAAGCCCCCCGTAGGGGACTTACTTGAATTTAGACGATTATCAATCTATCCTTAGAGAGCGTTACCACGAGGTAATACTTCTTCAGGGAATTCAAATCTTTGGTGAGGTTGGTCTTGAGGAGCCATCCATGCACGTAAACCTTCATTCAAAAGAATGTTTTTGGTGTAGAAGGTTTCAAATTCAGGGTCTTCTGCCGCTCTCAACTCTTGAGATACGAAGTCATAGGCACGAAGGTTGAATGCTAAACCAACGATACCAATGGAACTCATCCATAAACCAGTTACGGGTACAAACAACATGAAGAAGTGTAACCAACGTTTGTTGGAGAAAGCAATACCGAAGATTTGAGACCAGTAACGGTTAGCAGTAACCATGGAGTAGGTTTCTTCTGCTTGGGTAGGTTCAAATGCACGGAAGGTGTTTGCTTGCTCACCATCTTGGAATAGGGTATTTTCTACGGTTGCACCGTGAATGGCACAAAGTAACGCACCACCGAGAATACCAGCTACACCCATCATGTGGAAGGGGTTAAGAGTCCAGTTGTGGAATCCTTGTAGGAACAAGATAAAGCGGAAGATTCCAGCTACTCCGAAGGAAGGAGCAAAGAACCAGCTAGACTGTCCTAGGGGATACATTAAGAAGACACTAACGAATACGGCGATAGGACCAGAAAATGCGATCGCATTGTAAGGACGGATTCCGACCAGACGAGCGATCTCAAACTGACGTAACATAAAGCCGATTAAACCGAAAGCTCCGTGTAATGCCACAAAAGACCATAAACCACCTATTTGACACCAGCGGGTGAAGTCTCCTTGGGCTTCAGGTCCCCATAAGAATAGGATGGAGTGACCAAAAGCGTCTGCAGGACTAGATACGGCTACGGTCAAGAAGTTAGCACCTTCTAAGTAGGAACTAGCTAAACAGTGGGTGTACCAAGAGGTTACGAAGGTAGTACCAGTTAACCAACCACCTAATGCCATATAAGCACAAGGGAATAGGAGGATACCAGACCAACCTACGAATACAAATCTATCTCTTTTGAGCCAGTCGTCGAGGGCTTCAAACCACCCTCTTTGCGCCGGCGCGCGTCCAACTGCAATTGTCATAAAGTGATCTCCGAATGTTTATAATTTCTAAAACGAAGTATATATGCTTTCTTTATTTAGGGCTTTTTTAACTACCCTCTCAGAAAACTTTACTTTTCTTAACGTTTCTTTGTATAACCATCATACATGAAAACCCACGCCTTTGACAAGTTTATTATTAAGAAATTATAAAAATATGAGAGGGTTCGTAATAAAAATTTAACCCTAGGTGCGATCGCCCCGAAGACATAAAAAAAGACCCATGTGCGTTAAAATAAGTTAAAAATAAGGATTAAATAGTTATCATCTATGTTTACCATTGATTTACTCGTGAGATACATTCCCATGCCCATATCGGTGCAAAAAAAGGAAGAAAGTGAAGCTCAAGCTCTTTATCAAGAAATTTTGACAAAAATTAAAAGCTCTACTCCCGAAATTATCGAGCTAACCTGTGATAAGCAAGAAGATAAAAAAATGGCTATTTTAAGTGATCAAATCACTGGGGTAATTATCTCCCAAAAAGATGGATCTAATGCAGGGGCAAAAGTACCTGGATTTTTTGCGGCGTTACAGGAAAAATAAATTAGGGTGGATGGTGTTAGGTTTCATAGTCATTGTTTCTCGTATTAATTTTGAATAGTCCTTCTTTTGGTATTAGCGTTAAACAGCTTCACTTTGGCTGGAATTCTCAAACCCCCGTATTAAATGGCTGTGATTTGTCCGTGCCAGAAGGGGAATTTTGGATGTTATTAGGGGATAACGGTTGTGGTAAATCCACCCTCCTCAGACTCATTGGCAGTATCCTATCCCCCGATGAAGGAAACATTGATATTGATAGCCCATTGGGGTTCGTATTTCAAAATCCAGATCATCAATTAGTAATGCCCACGGTAGCCGCAGATATTGCCTTTGGATTGGTGCAAGAAAAATTAACCTTGCCAGAGGTGAAGATAAGGGTAAAGGAAGCCTTGAGTGCCGTTAACCTCCTCGATTTAGAAAGACGGCCCATTTATGCCCTATCTGGGGGACAAAAACAGAGAATTGCCATTGCAGGGGCGATCGCCCGTCACTGTAAAGTATTATTATTAGATGAACCTACCGCATTATTAGATCCCGATACCCAAATAGAATTGGTTGCCCTCGTGCAAAAAATAGTTAAACAAAGAGGAATTACCGCCCTATGGGTGACTCACCGCCTTGAGGAGTTAGAATACGCCGACGGTTACTTTTTGCTAGAAAAAGGACGAGTAGTAAAAAAAGGGAAACCCCAAGACTTATTACCCTCCATCAAAAATGAAAACAACCATTAAAGATAGAATAATAATAAAGATAATCAGCCCATTATTTAACTAAAAATTAGTCTTTACTATGGTATCTAAAATAATAAAACTAGCCTTTTCCCTACTCATTGTATTTATAACCCTAGTCAATCCAGCCCATGCCGCCCTAGACTACACCAAAGCCCACATGGTAGAATCAGACTTCTCAGGACAAGATTTGAGCGGTTCAACTTTTAATAAAACTAACCTCCGCAGTAGTGATTTTACCAACGCAGACTTATCCAACGTCAGCTTTTTTGGTGCTAACCTCGACTCTGCCAACCTAGAAGGGGCAAACCTTACCAATGCCGTCCTCGACTCTGCAAGGGTTACAAGGGCTAACTTACACAATGCCGTATTAGAAGGCGCATTTGCCACCAATACCAAATTTGAAAAAGCCAATATTGAAGGGGCAGACTTTACCGATGTACTTTTGCGCCCTGATGTGGAAGAAATGTTGTGTGAAGTGGCATCAGGTACAAATCCCGTTACTGGTAGAAATACCCGTGATACATTATATTGTCCTTAATTATTAAAAGTTGAAAAGAAGTTGGGTTAAAAAACGAAACCCAACCCAAAAAATTAAGTAAAATGAAATTTACATTATGTATTGTTCTTAATTTGCTTCTCCATTACTTAAAATTTAGTTATTATGAATAGTCCTCAAAATTTACCCGAAAAACTCCGCAATCTGGATTGGTATGCTATCGCTTGTAAGGTAAGGGAAAAGTATGAGAAGTTAAAGGAAAGAGCGACTAATTTAGAAAAATCTTTATTGGGGTATCAGAAAGAAATCAAGGCAAAAGATACACTTATTAATGAACAAAATCGAGACTTAGATGGTCATAAAGATACTATTAACAAACTTTGTCGTAAGCTAGAAGACAATACAGATAAAATCAAAAGTCAACAATTATTAATTGAAAAGTTAGCTCAAGACTTAAAGGATTCTCAAACCCAAAGAGGAAGTTTAGAAAGGGATTGTTCTTTTTTACAAGAAAATTACAACCAATTACAATATCAAATTAAGGAAAAAGAGAAGGAAAATCAGGAGTTGAATGTTCGCTTACAAAGGCAACAGAGGTCAACTTTAGAGTACAAGGCAGCTTTGGATAAATATTTACAATCTTCTTCTACTACAGATAAGCCTCAAATAACTAATCCTGAAAAAAGTACCATCAAATCTTGGTCTGAGCTTCGTAATTCCAAAAGTAATGCAGATAATCTTAATATAACTCAATTGTCTAACTTTGCGATCGCCCCTGTACCTAATTTTGTCAACATCCCTTTAGTCGATAAAACTAAAAAGCCTACCCATCAACCATCGGATACTACGGATACCACCAAAAAACAGCACCATCAAGATGATAATAATGGTGAGCATAACCATATCAACAAGGAAAACATAGCTCAAGAAAAACCCGACAAAAAAACCATAGATGAAGAAAAACAATCCTCGAATAATCTTCCCCTTTCTACCCCAAAATCTGCGGAAGTAAAAGATAATTCAGAAACACAACCCCCACAAAAATCACAAGATACTCAGGATAAGACCATAAAAAAGAATATCGATTTATTATCAGAAATAAAACCCTCTAAACAGGACTACAATAACGATAATAATAAGAAAGGAGTGATTGATATACCTTACTTCTTAAAAAATAATCGTGATGATAACTAATTTGTTTTAGTTTATTACCCAAAATTAAGTTTTAACATCTGCCTATAAATCATCTATTTTTGACTAAATCTTACTTAAAGAAGTGAGATATTTTTTTACTGCAAAAGTAGCCCGACAATCATCCTCATTATACATTAATATATAATCCAAATAAGTGCGATCGCCCGTATCCAACCATTTATCATACCATGCCACACACTGATCACCCCCCACATTTTGAGCATCATGATTAGGGGGAATGCGCCATTGAAAATTTAACCATTTACCCAAAGACTTTAAAGAATAACTTTCCACTGGAAAAAGATAATTTTGGGTAACAAACTTATGAACATCAACCAATCTTTTTAATAAAGGTTGAATCAAACTATTAGGACTTTTATAAACATTCGCTAATCTTTTAATAGTTTCCACCTCATACTCAGAAAAATGATAGATAAAACTATGAGGATAACCATTAACAAAATCCAAAAAATTTAACCAAGCCTCCCTTTCCTCCTCCAAATTTTCAGCCAAAAAACTATAATATTTCTTGGTATTATGATCATTATCAACCAACAAAATCCCCAATAAATAGTCAACTTGTCGATCAGGTTCCGCTTCTATGTCAAAATAAAGCTCAATAGCACTACTAGGAATTAAATTAACAATATCTCTTTTTAACACAGGAGCATTTAACCTTAAAGATTGAACTTGCTTAAACAAAATTTCCGTTTTATCATGGGCTAATATTTGACTCAATTCTGGTAAAGATAAATCAACCAGCCCCTCAAAATCCTTTACCCCCTTCTGTTTCAAAAGCTCATATTTACGAGGAGTAATACCCGGTATCAAAGATAAATGATTATCCTGCACCGCTATGCCATGACAATCACCATACCACTCACATAAACCACACTTTTGACGAGAAATAAACACCTCTGGCGCATCCCCATCCAGAAATAATCGTTGACAATCAGCAATAATCTCCTGCACTTTGGGCAACCAAATTCCCAAATTAATAGTATATCTCCGAAAATTCCTCACAATAAAATCTGCCGAAGAAGGCATCAAACCCTGATTTTGAGCCAAGATAAACCCCTGAAACGCCGCAATTAACTTATATTCTGGTTTATGACTTTTACCCAAATGGGTATTAACCGTTAAATAACTCCAATCTCCCAAAGCCGAAGCAATATTTTGTTTTATCAATAAAGTGGGATTAGTTTCAAAAACAAGACTTCCATCTTCATTGGTATAATTCAATTGTCCATCATAAATACAATCAACCCCCCTCCTCATCAATTCTAAAGTTGACTCCACAAGAGAATCATCGGACAATGATGGATAATGCACCGTCCAATTATAATGCTCGATAACCTGCTTTGTGTGGATAATTCTTTCCTGTTTTAATTTATTAACAAAATCCTTTATCCGTGGTTTTTCACTATCTTTACAATGAAAATTTAGAAAAGCCTTACGTTTACACCTTTTATATTGAAGTAGAGTATCATCGGTTATGAGCATCAATTATGATTTATGAAATATGAGTTAGTTACCCATTATTTTAATACGTTATTTGGGGGCTGATGTTGTGTTTGTCATTGCAAACAGAAAAACTAAAATTTAGCTTTGAGAGGCAGTCTTTGAGGATTTTTGATAATATCTTTACTAAAATCCACCTTGTACGACAAAAATTTCCCCTTAACTTACTTAATAAAATTAAGAGGAAATTCGCTTATCTCTTCTTGTTAGTTATAAAAACTAAATTTCATCCCAGCCAGTCACCCCAGAAGACATCATATAACTGGTGACACTAGCCTCAAAAAAGTTGGCTTTAGTGCTACCTTCTTTTTTAGTATCAGAGAATTTTTCTAAATGGGTATAAGGACTCTTAGCATACTTAGCATCGGTATAAAGAGGCTCTAAACCGATCGCCCTTAATCGTATATTAGCAAGATATTTGGTATAACGTTCAGTGCTAGACTCAGTAATCCCTAAAATGTTATTACCCACAATGTGATTAGTCCAACGACATTCATGTTTTACCGCTGTATCAAACATTTCATAAATTTGATCATAGGAATAATCAAAACTTTTCATCGCTTCAGGGATCAGTCTTTGGTATAATCGAACATGGCTCAACTCATCACGGTTGATCATCTTGAAAATATCCGCAGAACCGGGCATTAACATTCTAGCGGCTAAATTATAAAAGAAAATAAAACCGTTATAGAAATATAAACCCTCTAATAAATAATCACTTAAAAGAGCAATAAAATAATTCTCTTTAGTAGGATTATCAATGTACTTTTGATAATAACCAGCGATAAATTCACAACGGGCAGAAAGCACTTTATCCGTGCGCCAAAAATCATAAACCTGATCCCTTTTGTCGCTAGGAATAATAGTTTCAATCATGTATTGATAGGCGTGATTGTGCATGCCTTCTTGGGAAATTTGTTCCGCCATACAGAGGCTAATTTCTGGGGCTGTAATGGAACTTTTTAGGTGGGGAATATTACAAGTTTGAACAGAATCAAGAAATGTTAAATAAGATAAAATACCTTCAAAAGCGCGTCTTTCTTCTGGGGTTAAATTCCAATAATCGGTAACGTCTTGGGTAATGTCAAGTTTTTGGGGAATCCAAAAGTTTTCCCTCATCTGTTGATACAAGCCAATAGCCCAAGAATAACGTACATCGTTGAGTTGCATTAGGTTGGTGGTGTTACCAAACCAGACACTACGATTCTCAATTCTGTCGTCACCCCCCGGATTAAAGATTGGTGTGAGGGGCATTCTCTGATTATTAGTATTTGGTGCGGTTGCTACCATAGATTGAAAATTTATATTTTGATAATGACGTATATGGATCTGAATTATAACAAAATATTAAGGTAGTTTAAAATTTTTTTTCTTAGTTAGTTTTATGGTTGTCTGTTCTTAAAATATAATTTACTAGGAATTATTCTATTTTAATTTTAGTTCTTAAATGACTTTATTTATTTAATAAGATATAAAATTATTTATTGCTCATTTTTAATCTTATGAAGTTGGTAAATATTCCTTGGGAGGGACTAAATAAAAAGGATAAAAAGAAGAAAAAAGTCGCCACTAAAACGATGGCAGGACCAGAAGGCAAATTATAATAAAAACTAATGTACATTCCGCTGATACTGGAAATTACCCCGAAAAATACTCCGACTAACATTACTTCATGGAGTCGTTTTACTAATAAATAAGCGGTAGCAGAAGGGGTGATAAGTAAAGATAAAACTAGAATAACTCCCACAGCCTTTAAACTAGCGACGATAGTTAACCCTATTAGTATCATAAGGCTAAAATCAAGCCAATAGACAGGTAAACCAACGGATTGCGCCCCTAGCTTGTCGAAGGTATAAAACAACAATTCTTTATAGAACAAAATTACTATAAAAAGGATAAAAAGGGCGATCGCAACGGTATCCCTAACCTCGGTAAAACTAACACTTAAAATGTTGCCAAAAAGAAAATGATTAAGGTCAATTTTATTATCCTTTTGCACGATGGTAATGAGGGTAATTCCCAGAGCAAAAAAGGCAGAAAAAACAATACCCATGGCGGCATCTTCTTTGATTTGAGAGTTATTTCTGATTACATTTATTAATACCGTGCTTAATAAACCAGCAATAAAAGCCCCTGTAAAAATATTCCAATCAAAAATAAAGGCGATCGCCAATCCAGGTAAAACAGAATGACTAATGGCATCCCCCAACATCGCCAACCTTTGCACCATCAAGTATGTACCCACCACGGCACAAATTATTCCAATAACAATCGCCACGATTAACGACCGTTGCATAAAACCGTATTGTAAAGGCTCAATTAAAAAATCCATTTTAAACTAAGGTTAGGGAATAGGCAATGGGAAATAGTTTTTTATTTGTTTACTGTCAATAATGGGCATAATATCCAGTTCGAGGAATCAGTTTTCGCCCCCTAAATCCCCCGAACCCCAACAATAATTAATTATCCATTCTCAATTATCAATTATCAATTATTTAAGCGACATTACGACCATAAAAAGACACCCTGCCACCGTAGGCAAAAGAAAGATTTTCCTCCCGTAACACCTGTTCCCTTGCCCCAAAAGCGATTAAACTTTTATTAAGCAAAATGAGGTCATCAAAATTATTAATCGACTCCCCCAAATCATGGTTAACCACCATCACAATTTTATTATTATCTGCCAACTCACGGAAAATATCAAAAATAATTGCCTCTGTTTTTTGATCAACCCCCACAAAAGGCTCATCAAAGAAAAATATATCAGCTTCCTGCGCCAAAGAACGGGCTAAAAATACCCTTTGCTGTTGTCCCCCTGATAATTGTCCGATGGGGCGATCGCCAAAATTCCCCATTCCTACCCGCTCCAAACAACTTTGAGCCTTTACTTTACTAATGCGAGAAAAAGGACGAAACCAGCCCGTTTTCTTCACCCTACCCATCATCACCACATCCCACACCGTAGCAGGATAAGTCCAATCAATTTGGCTTCTCTGAGGCACATAAGCCACCCTATCCCGCTGTTGTGCCAAGGGTTTATCCCCCCACCATACCCGACCAAATTGAGCCGAAATTAAGCCCAACATTCCCTTCATAAGGGTACTTTTACCTGCCCCATTGGGCCCTATTATTCCTGTTACCCTCCCCGGTGCGATCGTCAAATTAATATTCCGTAGAGCCTCCACTTGACGATAACTAATGGTGAGATTTTCCACCGAAACAGGATTTAGGTTACTCATTATCTACATTACTTTAATTTATCTTTGACCCTATTATAGCCAATAATGAAAAGATTATGAAAGATTTATGGTAAAAAAATGAAAAATATTAGCAAAAATTAAAATAGGGCAAAATTAACCTCAATTGTCAATGATCCCCATCGGAGTATAATAAACGTACTCGTTGAAAATACAATTTTCAGACCCAAATCAATTAAATCAAAGCCTAAAACTCAGGCATAGTAGAAAAATTTTTAAAAAAGGAGCATAAGCCATGAGCGATAATTGGGAAAACCAAGACCACAATCAAGAAGAACATCAAGAAACTTCTGCCCTAGAAGTAGCCAATAAGGCTGCCACCCTATTTCACTACAATAGACCTATTAAACCCAGTAGCCTAGAAGTGGTAAGCACCTATAAATCTGTTGGTTCCATACGTCCTATTACCAAATCCCATTTAAATGTTAGAAATACTCTAGTATTATCAGGTTCAAGACCAATTACCGCAGGAACTTTACAAATTAGTGAGCAGTATAACGTCATGGGTAATCGTCCTGTTGCATCCAACGAAATCGATGATGTGTTACTTTTAATGGGCTACTTAGACTAGGGAAAAACAAAAAAAGTCCCTCTCCCACGAGAGAGGGCAACAAAATTGACAATTAAAGTTGAGAAAAAATTAATATAGCGTGTTTTATGATTATGAAATACATTTATTACTCTCAAGTCCCCTTATCAAGAAGGATTTAGGGAGATAATTTGGTACTCTGTAACCATGATAATTGCTATATCTTCTTTCTGTTAACTACTAGCTACCAAAGAAGCAGTAGGTTGGGGAATAGATTCGGAAGGCGCTTCAAATTCTCCCGAAAGTACGTACTCTAAACGTAATTTAAGAAAAGTAATCCATTCTTTGTCTAATGACACCACCGCTGCGGAGGGTTGAGGACATTTTGCTTTAACCTCTGCTAATTCTGGGGCTTCTAAAAAGGCGGGTTGTTTGATAAACCAGAAGTCAATCTCTTTGTTTTTTTCTTTATAAAATCTGTGCTTTTCGTCTAGCACTTCATGGAGGTTTTCGTTTTCGCTGGTTAAAAATTTTTCGCTGGCGGCAATGTAATAATAAGTTGTCATAAATTTCGTTTCGTTTAAATAAATTGCTTTACTAATATTGTCGAGTAATAGACTAATTTTCGTCAACAGTTAAATTTAGCTGAAGATTACTTTTTTTCAAGTTTTTATCTCTATACCGATTCTAGGATAGCTTGTTTTTGCTCATCATCATAACCCCAGCGTAAAAGAAATTCTTGATATTCTCCTGCATTATTAACTATGGTATTTTGTAGTTGAATGACCTTCTTTTTCACTTCTTCAAGTTGACAAAGTTTTACTATTTTTTTTGTTCTTTGGGTCACTTTCTGAGAACTTTCTGCCATTTCTGGATCATTATTCCGCATATGGGTAATTTTCATGGCACTTGACATGGCGATGTTTTTGACTAACAATTCACTAACTATTTCAGGGGCAGATTTTAAACCTTGAATAATACCGTTGGATGGATTATCGACGACCGCACTTTCGTGGGTAAGATAGGTAACAAAAAAGCCCCTACTACCATTGGCGGACTTTACCAAAGAAGTAACAATTTCTTCCTGTTTTTCCTCATCTAGGGTAGGCAGTTGACGGATAAATTCTTGGGTAAGGGCGATCGCACTTTCAAAACTAATATTTTCTTGAGCAATAAGATTCATAAATCATCAATTATATATTATTGATTACCTATATCGATTAAGCAATACAGGCTTGAAAACCACTTCTCAACCTTTCCTCATCCAGATTACGACCAATGAATACCAACTCACTGCGACGCTTTTCTTCTGGTTTCCAAGGGCGATCGGTTGTACCATCAAAAATCATATGTACCCCCTGAAATACTAAACGCTCATCCATACCCAGAGCATTAATAATACCCTTCATACGGAATATATCCACCCCTTGGGTGCGTAAAACCTCCCCAATCCACCCCTGTAACTTATTAGGATCAATGGGCTTATCCTCTACAATGGCAACAGAATAAACCGAATCATCATGTTCGTGGGCTTCCTCTTCCAAAAATTCAGGATCAATAGCAAAAGCATTTTTCAAATCAAAAGCCTTCACCCCTAAAATATCGTCCATGGCGATCGCACTGTTTTGAGTTCGATAAATTTTAGCAATGCGATTCATACCCTTGATTTTAGCCTCCAACTGCTCCAACTCCTCAGGGGATACCAAATCAGTTTTATTGAGCAAAATTATATCCGCAAAAGCAATTTGCTCCTCCGCCTCATGGGCATCCCAATGTTGTTGGATATGTTTAGCATCAATCACCGTCACCACCGCATCAAGCAACAGTTTATCCTGCATATCCTCATCCACAAAGAACGTTTGTATCACAGGAGCAGGATCGGCCAACCCCGTAGTCTCAATGACAATATGATCAAACTTGTGACGACGCTTCATCAAATTACCAATAATACGAATTAAATCTCCCCGCACCGTGCAACAAATGCAACCATTATTCATCTCAAAGATTTCCTCATCAGCATCAATCACCAGCTGATTATCAATGCCCACCTCTCCATATTCATTGACAATTACCGCCACCTTCTTGCCATGTTCATGGGTTAAAATGCGGTTGAGTAAAGTAGTCTTGCCTGCCCCCAGATAACCTGTTAATACCGTCACAGGAATACTGGCATTATTTGCACTCACAACCATAATTAAAAAAATCTCTCATTAAACTAAACTCTATTATAATCATTATATTTTTCCTTCACGGTCATAGGAGCAAACGGGCAAAAGCAATAATTCTTAACGGTCAATTGTTTCTGTTTCATTACTAACACCGGACACCCATATGCTATGATTATTAATAAATAAACATAAGATAATCTACAAAATATCTTAGTCGCCCTCAAAATATTAACTGGGGACGATAAATCGTCGGAAAATATTTTTTTAACCAATTAAAATAAAAAGAAAAAATTGGTTCACAATATAATGAATATGTAAACTTTTTAAAATAACTATATTACCCATGAACAACGAAACATTATCTAGCTCCCGTAGCTCCGAAAAAATTGAACTTTCCCTTCATATTGACTCAGAATTAGTAGAAAAAATCAAACATTTAAGTAATGATCCCAGTAAAATAGTAGAAACCGCCCTCAAAGAGTGGTTGAAAGGAGAAAGAAGACAAGATGATGATCTAACCCGCAGTCTTAGACGTAATCCCCCCGTACCTCCCAGGGGCGAATGGAATGATTAATGTGTTTCAATAACATAAAAAAATAAATGGAGATAATCCCATGATTTCTCTGATATGATAAAATCAATCTCTCTTACAGTAAGTATATATATTGATTAAATTAATTTTAAACTCAATAAAGCTAAACTATTGATAATCAAAAGATATTTAGTTTTGCCCCCATTATTTACTAGGGAGAGAATTAATCATTTTTTATGTAAAATTGATGACATCACCGACGATGATAGTAGAGAAAATAGAATACAATTGTCAAGACTTATCGACATTGGGGGCCGAATTAGTCTTTATTCAAGATAGGGAAGGTAAATATATATCTTTTTTTTGGCAACCAGAGAAACAGCCATTACTCACCTCTGAAAAACTAGAAAATAATCAGACCCTCGATTTTTTGTCTCCGATACCTCTTCATCCTTACCTAGAGAGGGTAAACAGAGTCATGACAAGACGCATTCCTGAACATTGTCAGCATATATTGAGTTATAAAGGTCATATTTTTCCTTTTGATCTGATCATTAGTCCTATCATTAAGCCAAATCAAGAAGTAGAGCAAGTATTAGTCATGGGGCATCATTTAGAGTCTGAAGCACTCCCCCTTACCTCTCCATCTTCTTTACCCCCAAATCCCGACCCTTTTCAGCGGGTTTTAACCCACATTGCCCGAAATATTCGTAGTACCCTTGACCTAGAAACCATTTGGAAACAAACCGTTGATAGTATAGGGGAATCCCTGCAAGTTTCCCGCTGTTTATTGCTTTTGCCTTCCCATGAAAAGGATAATGTAGTGGTAAAAGCGGAGTATTGCCTTCCCCCCTTTACTAGCTTACTTGGTTATACCTTCTCCATCGAGCAATATACCTGTTTACAAGATGCCTTAATAAGCCAAAAACCCTGTGTTTATCATGATGTTAGCTATAATTATTTTCAGTGTCAATCTACCCTCGTGGTGGGTACTTTTTATCAAAAAGAATTAAACAGTATTCTTGTACTTCATCAGTGCGATCGCCCCAGGCATTGGAGTAAAGGAGAATTAGAACTAATCCAAGAATTAGCAGATCAAATAGGAACGGCGATCGCCCATGCTACCATATACAAAAAATTAGAACAAGCCAGCCAACAAGCCAAAGAAGCATCAAGACTAAAAAGTGAATTCCTCGCCAGTACCAGCCACGAACTAAGAACCCCCCTCAACGGTATGTTAGGATTTTTACAACTCGTCCTCGATGACATGGCCGACGACAAACAAGAAGAAAGAGAATTTATCACCCAAGCCTACGACTCAGCCCGTCACCTACTCAACCTAATTAACGACATCCTCGACATCGCCAAAATAGAAGCCAATAAAATAGAATTTAAATTTGAACCCATATCCCTCAACAAAATATGCCAAGAAATAACCAAATTTGCCCAACCCCAAGCCCTCAAAAAAGCCCTAGACTTCAACATTAACCTACCGCCAACCTACGACCCCATTCTTCTGTACACCGACTACCAAAGACTACTACAAATCATGTTTAACCTCGTGGGAAATGCCCTCAAATTCACCCACCAAGGACAAATCTCCATCAATACCGAAATAATCTCCAAATCCATCCAATTCCGAGATCAAAAACTACCCGGATTCGTTAAAATTACCGTAGAAGATACAGGCATCGGAGTATCCCTCGACAAACAAGATAACCTATTCGATAAATTTTACCAAGTAGATGGATCACGGACAAAAGCATACGGAGGTACAGGATTAGGACTAGCCATCTCAAAAAAACTCATCGAAACCATGGGCGGCAAAATATCATTTTATAGCATGGGAGAAGATCTCGGCTCTACCATCACCCTCACCGTACCACTAACCCAACTACCCATCATCAAAGAATAACCTTTATACATTTGTATGGAAATAAACGAATTTATTGACCGCTTCGCATCAGGAGAAATAAACTTTTCCAACTCCCTCCTCGCAGGAATCGACCTCACAGGCGCCGACTTAATCGGCATCATCCTTGAAAATTCCAACCTACAAAAATCAAACTTCACCTTCAGTTATTTAAGTCGTGCCAACTTTCACCGTGCCAACCTCGTAGAAACCAACTTTAGCGGGGCAAACCTCAACCAAGCCAACTTTTCAGGGGCAAACCTTCACCGAGCCGAATTCCATGGGGCAATCCTACAAAAAGCCGACTTCAGAGAAAGCCAACTCACCCTTGCCAACCTCCTTGATGCCAACCTCATCGAAGCCGACTTCAGAAACGCAGACTTAAATAACGCCAACCTCAAAGGGGCTTGTTTACGGGGGGCCAACATGCGACAGGAAAAACGAAGCAACGGTGTAAATCTCATCGGGGCAAACCTAGATAAAGCCGACTTAAGAGGTTCAGACTTAAAAGGAGCAAACCTAAAAGGGGCTAGTTTAGTCGGTGCAAACTTACGAGATGCCAACCTAAGGGGGGCAGACTTAAGCGGGGCAAACCTCACCGAAGCCAACCTTAATGGTGTCTTTCTCACAGACGCTCAATGTAACGGCACAAAATTTATCGGGGCAAACTTATCTAACGCCAAAATGGAAAGGGTAAATATGACCGATGCCGAGTTAACCATGGTAAATATGGATAGTGCCTCCATGCCAGAAGCTAAATTTATCCGCACTAACTTAGTTCAGGCTAACATGACCTTTGCCAGAATGAATCGAGCTGATTTTAGTCGCTCAAACCTTTACGGGGCTATTTTACGCAACGCTTCCCTGATGGAAGTATTTTTTGCCCGTACCAATTTAAGTTCATCGGACATGACAAACGCCAATCTTATCGGTGCCGACTTAAGTAGTGCCAACATCCTCAACGTGAATTTTGAAGGGGCTATTATGCCCGATGGTCAGGTTTACCACTAACCATGGAACAAATCCCACTCACTATGTCGTCATAGGATATAGTTTGTTACAGTAAAGATGATTTTTATTATTAATGAGATTAGAGAGATATAACATATATGAAACCTTTTAAATTAATTACCAAGCGTTTGATGACCACCCTAGCAATATCTAGCACCCTTTTGCTGGGCATACCCTACATGGTAATGGCTCAAGGGCAAGGTTTAGTGTTGTTTAGTGGGGTTGAAAGAGAAAATCTTCTACGCCGTAACTTCGATTTTGGTAATAGGGCAGGAAATTGGGAAAGGTATCGTCTAACGGTGCCGGGGAATAGAATCAGTGATGGCGTTTCAAGTTTATATGTTACCTATCCCGACTCTTTTACTGGAACATTCGATACTAATAGCATTGAGGTTCGTTTAAATAACAGGGCGCTTCCCCTACAGGAGGTAATTTGGGATCAAGAAAGTAATTTTATCGAGATTGTCTTAGAAGAGCCTTTTATGGAAACTAGAGATTTGGAAATTGTCATGTCTAATGTTCGTAATCCCCGTTTTGGTGGTACTTTTTACTTCCACGGACAAACCATGTCAGCGGGGCAAGTGCCTATTCGCTTATATGTTGGTACTTGGATTGTGACGGTTAATTAATTGTTTTAGCCATGGCTAAATGATTTATGGGGGCGGACATATTGCCCCTATTTTTTATGTTGATCGCCCTATACTATACTTATTAATAACTGTAGCTATTTAAAATAAATTCATGACAGAAGAAAATAAGGCAAATCCTACCCCACAAGAGTCCGATACCACCGCCAAAAAAGCCCCTGCCAAGAAAAAGGAAAAACCCCCCGCCATCGAGGATAAACCTTTTACTGAGTTTATGGAGCAACATTTTACCCCTTCCCTCAAGGATGCCTTTGCCCAAAAGGGTATTGAGGAAATTGAGTTGGCCCTTAAAAAGGAAAAAATTCCTGTATTGGGGTTAGAAAATAATCCCGATTGTTGGCAGTTACAAGGAAAGTGGTCTAATCGTACCTTTGCTATTTATTTTATTGATGAGGATATAAAAGGACAAAAGGCTTTTAGTTGTACCATTGATAGTGAAGAACCTAGTACCCTAGAATCTTTTATGATTGATGAGCGTAGGGTAAATTTAGATCTTTTAGTTTTATACACTTTACAGCGTTTAAATGGTCAAAAGTGGCTCACCAGAAATTAACTAAATTTCGGTCAAGGGGTTGCTACCCCTTGTTAATAAATATTTTTCCTACTAATCTATGGGTTTAAAAACTAATACTTGATAACTTATTAGATTAAATAAGCTGAAAATTTCTAAACCTTTTGCTGTTAGGAAATCGTTAAAATTGTCAATAATAATTTTGTTGATCGCTGGATAGGTTGGTTGTACATTTTTGTTAATATCAACTACTTTATCTAGTTTAAATCCTGTTTTTTCACCTATTTCCTTGTAAGTTTTAATATCAATAAATGCTACTTCGCTAGTTGCTTTTGAGCCGTAGGTATCAGTGATTAAACGACTTAATATATTTTTTTCAAACCAAATCCACGTTTTAATAATGGTGGGATTAATGATAAAGTCAACGATAATTAATTGACCGTCTTTTTTTAGGTTTCTTTTTACCCCTTCAAAGAATTTTTCTCGACTCGGAAATGCAAAAATACATTCAAGGGCGATCGCCACGTCAAACAAAGAACTAAAATTAGGTAAATCACAGGCATTAGCTTCAATAAACTGAATATCATTATTACCCCTAGCCCTAATCACCTCAGAAGCCCTTTTTACCTGTACCCCGTCAATATTTACCCCTCGCAACTGCAAATTATCAAAAGTATCATTCAAAAGACTAATAGTGCCTCCAAAACCGCACCCAGCATCTAAAACCTTATCCCCATCCTTGATATTAGTAATATCCATTACTAGCTTCGATAAATTATTGGCCGCCACCGCAAAATCTTCCAAGCTACCATCAGCCAAAGAAGGATTTTCCCAATAACCCCAGTGGATATGTTTCCCGAAAGCCTTTTCTAGCTCCTTATCTTCCGCAAAACGCTCAACCAAAGCATCAAAATAACCCATAGATATTCTTTTTTTGTCCAATAAAATTCACTATATTATAGACAAGATTGAAGAACCCTCAACAACAAGTCCATTACAGACAAGCCAAAGATTTCATACTTTCTAACTGCTCTTGAAGATTTAAAATTTCCCTCTGTTGCTTTCTAATGGTAATTTGAGTTTTTACCCGACGCAATAGCTCAGGTTTGCGAAAAGGTTTAGTAACATAGTCATCCGCCCCCAACTCAAAAGCCTCTATCAAATGATGTTCTTCCTGACTAGCGGTTAAAAATATGATGGGAATATCCCGATAATCAGGATTAGATTTTATCTTCTCACAAACCTCCAAACCATTCATCTCAGGCATCATCAAATCTAATAAAATCAGATCAGGAGTTAAAACCGTTAGTTTTTCTAAGGCATCTTTACCATTAAGGGCTGAATTACTTTGATAACCCTTCGCTTCTAAAATGTAGCTTAATAATTTTAAATTTACTTTCAAATCATCAACAATCAAGATCAGACTTTTTTCATTGTCTAAATTATCCATTCCCGTTACATCTCCAACATCACTATATCCATGATGAATGAATTTTAGCGATAAAAAAGCAAAATGTTGTAATAATTAATCGAATGTGTTAGAAGTTGGCGTTGGTGAATTAAGGTCTGATTTTTAGTTTAGTTCGGCAATAGGCAATGGTAATAATGGTTCTAGTATCATATATTTGCTGTAGTTTAATTATGTTTTATACCCAAAATAAGCAACTCCTAAAAATCAAATTTATCCAAATACCCTTTACCGATACCTTTTACTCCCAAATTATACTTAATTTCTGCCTTATGTAATATCCATGCCACATAAGTATTGCTATTAGGTCCAGGGAAATAGCGATAAACATAACAGTAAGGATAACTCTCTTTACTCCCCTCTATTACCTTAATTAATATTTCTGCCTTTTCTCCTTGCCAAATATATGCTTGATAACTATCACCATTACCAACTCCATTATATGCCCCCATCAAATTTTGATGTAGATGTCCCCAACTGATGCCACCCCTGTTTCTATTTTGCCATATCTCCCAACGATCGCACCTATCATTATTATGGATAACAAACCAATAATGCACCGCCATAAAACCAATATAGGTAATTTTGGCAAATCTTAACTCAACCTGTTTTGTTTTGATGCTCACCTGCTCTATCACTTTTAGACTAGATCCTATTATCAGGATAAGATAAAAGAAAACTTAAAAAAAAGAATAATGGCGATCGCACCTTTACCTTGGCAAGAATTAGAAAAATTAACAGACTATCAAATAGATAGAGTAAATGGACAAACCAACTCCCAAGCCACCCTCCGACTCTTTAACCACTCCGAAGAAGAAGTAAGAGTAACCCTCTATAGAGATAATCATGCTTGGTGTCCCTATTGTCAAAAAATTTGGCTATGGTTAGAAGAAAAACAAATCCCTTACCGCATCAAAAAAGTAACCATGTTTTGCTATGGTCAAAAAGAATCATGGTATAAACAAAAAGTACCATCAGGAATGCTTCCAGCCCTCGAATTAGATGGAAAAATAATCACCGAAAGCGATGATATATTAATCGCCCTAGAACAAACCTTCGGAGTATTAAAATTTGGTATGGAAGATAAAAACGTACTTCCCCTCCGTAAACTCGAACGACTATTATTTAGGGCATGGTGTACATGGCTATGTTACCCAACCATCCTCCCCCAACAAGAAGCCAATAATCGTAAACAATTTATTCAAGTTGTCAAAAAAGTTGAAAACGCCCTTACCCAAACCCCCAGCCCCTACTTTCTCCAAGAATTCAGCACCGCAGACGTTATCTTTACCCCCTATGTAGAAAGGATGAATGCCAGTCTTTACTACTACAAAGGCTACTCATTAAGAGAAGAAAATCCAGCCCTTTCCCGTTGGTTTGATGCCATGGAAACCCGCCCCACCTATCGAGGGACCCAAAGCGACTTCCACACCCACGCCCACGACTTACCACCCCAAATGGGAGGATGTTATGGTAACGGTGAATCCCAAACCCTTAAAAATCAGCAAAAAGTAGATCGAGGTGATTGGTTTTTATTACCCGATGTAGCTTATCCCGAGCCAGAAAACTCCCGTCAAGAAGCCCTCCATCGAGTTTTGAAGCATCGTCAAAATATTGTTGAAGTTAACCCCGCAGATAGTCAATTATTTGACCAAGCCCTACGCTGTGCCTTAACCAACATGATGACAGGGGAAGATTGCCCACCTCCCCAAAAATCTGCCCTCGGCTTAAGATATTTACTCGATAGGGTGAATGTGCCTAGGGATATGTCCATTTATGCAGGTAAAAGACTACGACAAGCCCTAGAATATACTGCCAGTTTAGATAGTGATATACAACCAGAACCCTTACCTATCCGCCATCGTCGGGATCAAAATCCCCTTAATTTTCGAGCAGGAGTAGCTAGTAGTGGTTAATTAATTTTTTCCACGATTCTAAATCCTGCGTGTTGATAGAAATAGGGGCGAAACCAATTGCGATAATAGCGTGTAGCTTCTGCACCATTGGTAATCCATGCACCGCCGACAAGAAGAAAATGACGATTATCAAAAAAGGGTTGGGAATAGTCTTCATAGAGAAAATGGGGTTTAAATCCAGCAAGGGGCGTAAATTTATCCCCTAACCACTCCCATACATTGCCCCTAATATCATAAATTCCTGCTTTACTTTGAGCGGTGTTGATGCTTCCCACGGGGGTAGGGGATTGATAATTAAGATTAAGGTTATAGTTATCTATATCATTACTACCCTTCGATGCCAGATGCCATTGGGCTTCGCTCATTAATCCATAGTTTTTACTCCTTTTTTTGCTTAAATAACGGCAAAATGCGATCGCCTCATAGTGGTTAACCTCCACAGGATAATCTAAAGGTAAATCCATATAATCAAACATTGCTCGATATTGATAACCCTTTTTCGTCTTCAACCAAAACTTAGGATGGGTGCGATTTTCCCCCTGTAACCATGCCCAACTTTCCCCATGCCAAAATTCTTTATTTTCATAACCCCCTTCCCTGACAAAATCTAAAAATTCATAGTTAGTAACCATATATTTACTAACCAAAAAATCATCAACAATTTCCTCCCTGCTACCAAAATCCACATCCCAACCATAGAGAAAATCATCATCCTTTTTACCTAAAATTACCCTATCCCCATCTACCATAACCATTTCATTGTGAGGGGGTTTGCCTAAAGAAGGGGCATAATTCCAACCATCGGGCTTTTGTAATAAATCAGGATGTAACTGCCGAATCAACATAGAAGAAGTTTCAATGTGAATCCTTTGATGTTCCATACCCATAATAATCGCCCACCATGGACTATCCATCGTTATCGGTAAAGATAAGGGAGTATTATTAATTACCTTAATTAAAACTTGATAAACTTGATTGCGATATACCCACACATCTTCAAGGGACTGTTGACGAATATTATCGAGGATTTTTTGCAACTCATCGGGAAATTCTGGATCAACTCCCATCTCAAAAAGTTGTTCATAATCAGGGTTTATTCTTTCGGTTAATAAGCCCACCATAACTAATTTATTGATATAAAATACAGCGGAATGTCCGAGATAAAAAATCAGGGGATTACGCAGGGGATCAGGATTAAGATAATAAGTATCACGGCTCAAAATACTCTTAAATAAAATATCTTCCCTTTCCCATCCCCACTCCAGATAATTGATCATGTCTTCTTTGGTGCAACCGTTAAGGGGTAGTAGAGGATTATGTATCTCGGTATTGATCATTGCTCTAATTTATACGTCATTTTCTTATTCTATATCTCCTTCAAACAAAATAAAATCGAAAAACACAAGGTCAAGATCAACTTAAATTTCTAATTCCTAAAGATGCCAGTACAATAAGAAAAAATAGATCTATCAAAAATTGTGCAGTTACAACAGGTAATTATTGCTTATAAGGCAGGGGATAAAGATAGTAAAAAATGGGCAGAAAGATGCTCTCAAGAATTAGAATCTCGTGGCTGTAAAGTATTACTTGGGCCCAGTGGTGTAAAGGATAATCCCTATCCTGTATTTTTAGCTTCCGCTACGGGAAAAATTGATTTAGGGATTGTTTTGGGGGGAGATGGCACGATTTTAGCCGCCGCCAGACACCTAGCCCCCGAAGGAATTCCGATGTTAGCAGTCAATGTAGGAGGACATCTAGGCTTTTTGACAGAGCCTTTTTCTTTGTTTAAGGATACCGAACATCTTTGGGATAGGTTATCAAAAGATTTGTATGCGGTGGAAAGAAGGATGATGCTCAAAGCTCAGGTTTTTGAGTTGAATGGGGGGCAACCAGAGGCGGTGAGTGATGATTTTTATTGTCTTAATGAGATGTGCATTAAACCTGCTTGTTTGGATAGGATGCCCACTTCGTTATTAGAAATGGAAATTGATGGGGAAGTAGTAGATCAGTACCATGGAGATGGTTTAATTATTTCTACTCCTACGGGTTCTACTTGTTACACGGTTTCAGCTATGGGCCCTATTATTCATCCTGCCATGAGTGCGATCGCTGTTACCCCTATTTGTCCTCTGAGTTTATCCAGTCGCCCCCTTGTATTACCCGCAGGTTCAGTGGTAAATGTATGGACTTTAGGAGACTACGAATTAAATAATAAGCTATGGATGGATGGCGCCCTCAGTACCGCTATCTGGCCAGGGCAATGGGTATCGGTTACCATGGCAGAGTGTTTCGCTAACTTTATTATCTTGCGAGAATCTCACTCTTTTTATAAGACTATTCGGGAAAAATTACAATGGACAGGGGCAAGAATTTCCTCAGACAATAACCACCGTAATAATTAACAAAAAAAATAAGGAGCATCTCTCAAGCTCCTCATATTCTCATTAATGTAGTGTTTAAATATTGTGTATAATTGCGACTCCGTAAAAAGCTATGCTACAGAGTAATTATTTCTATAGATTGGTTAACCAACCAATTAAGCCTTGACCAGTTAATAATTCAAAACCGATTAAGGAAATGAAACCAATCATCGCTAAACGACCATTTAATTTCTCAGCATATTTATTGAAACCAAATTGTTGACTAGAATCAACATACATTTTGGGCTCAACTGCATAGTTGTTTAAGCGACCTTGATCTTCTGTTACGTATGTATTAGTGCGGCTATCCATAAAAGTTATAATTTCTTGTTTTTTGCTTATATAACTACTATAACACAATATAAAGTTTTGTAACAACCAGTTGACATTCGGTTTTTAGTCGGTTAACCGTATTGATTAATAAAAACAGCTTTTTGGGGTCTATTCACTACAACAATCTGTACTTTTTTAAACTTTAACTTTTTTACGAACTAGAATTTCATTTCTTATTTTCCTTCTCCATTAAAACTTTATATTCAGTAAATATACGGTACAATCTAATAACACCATTGTTGGATAACCTTTTTATCTGTTCTCATTTATTAGAAATAAATAACAAAATCTTTTCTGTCGCTAACTATAATCACTATATAAAATGAGTGTTACTTGTCCGAAAATCTTAATTGTTGATGATGATATTAATATAGGTAATCTAGTTAGTCGTTTTTTACAGAAAAAAGACTACGTTGTTAAATATGCCAATGACGGTAAAACCGCAATAGAAATTTTTGGCGAATTTAAACCAGATTTAGTAATATTAGACATTAATTTACCTGATACTCTCGGATACAATTTATGCACCGAAATGCAGCATAGCAGTGATGTGTTTGTACTGATGTTGACTAGTCGTACCGACTTAGAAGACAAAAAAAAGGGTTTTATTACGGGCGCTGATGATTATATTACTAAGCCTTTTGATTTAGAAGAATTGGAATTTAGGGTACAAGCTATTTTAAAAAGACAAAGGGTAGTCCAGTCTTTTCCTCAAAGTATAATTGCGATCGACAATTTAATGATTAATCCTGATACAAGGGAAGTAAAACTTAACCAACAACCAATCAACCTGACTCCCCTTGAGTTTGACCTATTATATTTTCTTGCCAATAATCCAGGTAAAGTATGGCGTAGAGAAGATTTAGTCTGCCACGTATGGGATAACAACCCCATTGGAGACAACCGAGTTGTGGACGTTCACATCGGGCAAATTAGAAAAAAAATAGAAAAAGACTGTAATAATCCGAACTTAATTATCACAATTCGAGGAGTTGGATATAAATTTCAGAGAGAGAATTAAAGACAAAAAAAGCCGCCCGTAGAGAGAGCGGTTTTTTTAGAAGAATTAAGGCAGGCATAGAACTATTGTCCCAAGGGGCTACCCCCGTAGTATCGTCGCTGCTGTCATGTTTCACCCACGAGTTCGGGATGGAGTCGTAGTGGTT
>NZ_JBSZCP010000059.1:0-129799 GCF_054166785.1 Cyanobacterium sp. | reverse complement strand
TCGGTTAAAAATGTTTTGTGCGGTGGTTGGTTGTCCCACAGTGACGCTTAAAACTAGGTTGTTTGGGGAGGATACTATTTCGCCGAAGGGTGCTTGTTGGGTACCTGTGATCACCATCCTGACGGTGTTATTATCAAGGGTGGTAAGGGTGATGTTGTTAATATCTGAGCTAACGTCGTTTACTTGAAATTGGTTTTCACCGTTGATATTAAGGGTGGTATCTACAAAGTCGATAATTACTTGTTCTGATTCGTTCATGATTAGGGGAACAGGGCTACTCCCGTCATCGGTTTTTACGGTGATTTCGATTCCTGATTCTTGGGGGTTAATTTCGATGCCTGTAATGGTGGTTTTATTGTTGTTGTTTTGAGCAATTAAGGGCGATCGCCCCTGATTTTCTATGGGGTTTTCTTGTGCTTGTATGGGGTTATTTATGGCAAGAATTATTAATGATAATAGGGTTGATTTTTTGATTATTTGTATTTGTGTTTTGTTCATTTTTTTGATGGTTTTAAAATAGTAATTTTTTTGAATAGATCCCCCCTAACCTCCCTTAATAAGAAGGGAATAAGCGTCAGATTTTGTTTTTTTAATTCCTTGATTTTATTTTGTGGAAATTTTTCTTAAGTTTTTATCTAAATTTCCCTATTCTGGAGGAATTAAAATGAGAATAAAATATATTTGTTTTAAGGTAATGGTTAACCATTGCCTATTTCCTGTCTTTAAACATAAGTAATAACAGAGGTACTAATAGGACAAATTTGTTTGCCGATGGGGGTATCAATAATGATGGTTTCCACATCAAAAACAGCGGCGATATTTTCGGGGGTTAAAACCGTTTCAATATCTCCAATTTGATAGATTTGCCCTTGTTTGAGGAGGGCGAGGCGATCGCTATAGCGCACTGCAAGGTTAATCTCGTGTAATACTGTGATGATGGTCAAACCTTGTTTATTTAATCTTTTCAACAGTTCTAATAGTTGCAGTTGATAGTGAATGTCAAGGTAGGTGGTGGGTTCGTCGAGTAATAACACTTGGGGATTTTGGGCAAGGGCAAGGGCTAAAAATGCTCTTTGTCTTTCTCCCCCTGATAGTTGGCTGACGAGGCGATCGCAATATGCCATTAATTCGGTTTCTTCGAGGGCTTGATATACCGCCTGTTGGTCTTCCCCTGTCAAATCCCACTGATACCATGATTGGTGAGGAGTGCGTCCTAAACTGACCAATTGACGAACGGTTAAACCTTGGGGAATGGTTTGCTGTTGGGGTAGGATAGCGATTTTTTTGGCGACGGTTTGGGGAGGGAGGTTATGAATGTCTTTACTATCGAGTAAGATTTTTCCTTGACTAGGTTTGAGGATACGACAGATGAGCTTGAGGAGAGTTGACTTTCCTGAGCCGTTAGCACCCACTAAACTAAGCCATTCTCCCCTTTCTAAATCGAGGTCAACGGATTTAATAATCGCACTTTTACCGTAACCACCATATAGGTTATAAGTATTTAAAGGCATGATTGATGATGATGTTAAAAAGAGCGTTTATACAGTAACCAAACAAAAAGGGGTGAACCGATGAGGGCTGTCACCGCACCCACGGGCAACTCCACCGCACCGATGCGAGAGAGTAAATCGGCCCAAGACAATACCATTGCCCCCCCTAATGCAGACATGGGTATCAAAAGGCGATAATCATTACTTTTGAACAAAAAGCGCATGGTATGGGGTACGAGTAAACCCACAAAACCGATTAGTCCAGCGATGCTTACAGCGCCCGCCGCCAAGAGGGTTGCCGTGCCACCGATGAGTAAGCGCGATCGCCCCAAGGGAATCCCCAAACCCACCGCCAAATCATCCCCGAGGTTGAGAACATTGACAAAACGGGCTAATAAACAAGCAAAGGCGATCGCCACTAAAATATATGGACTAGCAAGGCGTAACTCCGCCCAACCACGACCATTCAGGCTACCCACAATCCAATTCAGCGCCCTTTGAATCCTGCCATCATCAGACAGCAACAGTAAAGTAGTTTGTATCGCCCCAAACAGAGATGACACCGCCACCCCACCCAAAATTAAACGCTCTACTCCAATGCCATTACCCGTCCTCGCAAGGGAATACACCAAACCAGTGGTAAGGATTGCCCCCAACCAAGAAGCAAGGGGAATCATATACAGGAAAATATCGAGGGTGATTAACACCACCACCACCAAACCAGCCCCAGCGGAAATTCCTAGCAAAAAAGGAGTTGCCAAGGCATTGCGTAACATCCCCTGTAACAAAGCCCCAGAAGTACCCAAGGCTGCCCCCACCACAAAAGCGGCTAAGATACGGGGTAATCTTAAATCCCAGATGATTACTTGATTAATTTCTTCCCCTTGATGTCTAAGGGCTTGATAAATTTCCGTAAAAGTTAGAGAAACTGAACCAGATGATAAAGAAATAAAAAAAGTTAACAGTAGAGCTACACAAATAAATATAATTATCAATTGTGTTTTTTTACTATTGTTCTGAATTTTTACAGTATTTAATGAATGGTTCGTTTCAAAAGGTCTCAATTCTGTATCGACAGTCATGGCAAATTACTGTGATTACTATTATTAAAGGATTTCATAAAAACATGGCATAGGTTTGTTGTCACAAACACTATTGATTTCTTTTCTCATTTATAACCAATTTTAAAAATTATTGCAAATAATAATCAATTGATAGGATGATTAAATGATAAGTATCTCTAACAACTTCATAATACAGCGAGTCCATCAGCCCATATTTAGTCAATAGTTGATTAATCGATCGCCCTTAGCAGATAATGAAGTGTTGACCAGTAAAATAAAAGTTATATGTTAAGAGCAGGAATCGTCGGACTTCCCAACGTAGGAAAATCAACCTTATTTAATGCCGTAGTAGCCAATGCCAAAGCAGATGCCGCTAATTTTCCCTTTTGTACCATCGAGCCTAATGTGGGGGTTGTAGCTGTACCTGATGGGCGTTTAGATGTACTCGCAAAAATATCTAACTCCGCCAAAGTAGTGCCTACCCGTATGGAATTTGTGGACATTGCAGGGTTAGTAAAAGGTGCTAGTAAAGGGGAAGGGTTAGGTAATCAATTCCTTGCTAATATCAGAGAAGTAGATTCCATTATCCATGTGGTCAGATGTTTTGACAGTGATGATATTATCCATGTTTCAGGCTCCGTGGATCCAGTCCGTGATATGGAAGTTATCAACTTAGAATTATCCTTAGCAGATTTAACCCAAGTTGAGCGCCGAGTAGAAAGACTAAAAAAACAAGCCAAAAGCAACAATAAAGAAGCCGTGGCAGAAATGGAAGTTTTAGAAAAAATCTTACCCATCCTTAATGAAGGTAAAGCCGTTAGGGAATTAGAATTTACCCCTGAAGAAGAAGAAATTATCAAGCCCCTTGGTTTATTAACAGCAAAACCCGTTATCTATGCCGCCAACGTTAGTGATGAAGATTTAGCCACGGGAAATCAATGGGTAGAAGGGGTAAAAGAAGAAGCCACCAAACAAAATGCCATGGTTGTCATCGTTTCTGCGCAAGTAGAATCGGAGTTAGTGGAATTAGGGGCAGAAGAAAAGGCAGAATTTTTAGAATCCTTGGGCGTGGAAGAAGGTGGTTTACAGTCTTTGATTAGGGCTACTTATGAATTGTTAGGATTACGCACCTACATTACCACTGGGGAAACTGAAACTAGGGCATGGACTATTATTGCAGGAATGAAAGCACCTCAAGCAGCGGGGGTTATCCATTCTGATTTTGAAAGGGGCTTTATCCGTGCAGAAACTGTAGCCTATGATGATTTAGTGAGTTGTGGTAGTATGGGGGCGGCTAAGGAAAAGGGTTTAGTTAGGGCTGAGGGTAAGGAATATATTGTTCAAGAAGGGGATGTGTTGTTATTCCGTTTTAATGTTTAATTTTAATGTTGAACTTTCTCTACAAATAGTATTTTGTGAATACATTTAAGACATTATATTTTTATTTTTTAGGTAAGGGCAATTCTGAAGAATTATAGTAAGAGGCACGCCCTTATCTTTTTTTATTAAAATTAATAATAATTTGACCATAAACTAGAAAGACATTATTTTTTCTATTATTGACCGTGTCTTGTAGCTATAAAGAAGTCTTACAAAAGATCAGTAATAACTGCACAAGATTTTATTTAGTTTTTATCTTATTTAAAAATCAATTAATTATTAGCTAAAAAGCCATATTTAGTATGTAGATAATTCCTACTACTAAAAGCCTGTCCCATGAGATAATTAGAACAGGATAAATATTTGGATTAAATATATTAACTGATATAAAAAAACTTATTTTAGAAAGAAAGAGAAAACAAACTCAAGGTAGGGTAAAACGAACAAAAATTAGCGGTAAACATATTGATAATTAAAAATATATAAGTCATAATATCTTTTACAACATTAAGAATAAGTTAAGACAAATGAAAAACAACCGTATTTGGACTCTATTAATGATTTTATTATTGGGTGGTGCTTCTGTATCCCTCGCCGCCTGTGGCGATAATACCGAAGTAACTCCTCCTCCCTTAGGAGAAACCGAGGAAATGGAAACTGAAGAAATGGAAACCGAAGACATGGAAACTGAGGAAACTGAAGAAACCGAGGACATGGAAACTGAAGACATGGAAACCGAGGAAACTGAAGAAACTGAAGAAGGCGGACAAGAATGATTTGGATTAGTTAAAGATTTACAAACAGGAGATTTAATGTGCTATGCCACTCTAAAAAATCCTAACGGAGACGAGTTTTATAAAGGGGCAAGTTTTGAAATTTGTGCAGACTCGCAAACCTATATAAATCGAAACGTTAAGTTGACTTATGAGGTGGTAAACATTAATGATTGTGAATCTATCGAGCCCTGCGGAAAAACCCGTCAAGAGGAAATTATCACAGGGATGGAAATTATTCCATAATCATAACTAACTAAGCATTAGCTCATTTTTTTAATTGGTGTCAGGAGTTGGGGTATAAGGAAAAAGTTTATTCTTGATTAAGGTAAATTTGACTACTTTTGCCCGAACTTTTTTTTGTGAAAATTATTCCCATGGCAATTACCTCTTCTCAATTAGTTTACGGCGGGGGAGAAGTTAGTTAATAATAGGAGATTAGGTTACTACAAAAAAATTATATTTTAAACAATGCGTATCTCCTTTAAGTGGTTACAAGAATTAGTCAATATTAGTATTTCTCCCGAAGAATTAGCCAAAACTCTTACCATTGCAGGGTTTGAAGTAGAAGATATGGAAGATAGACGCACCTGGGCTGATGGTGTGGTTGTGGGTAAAGTTTTAGAGTGCGATCGCCACCCCAACGCTGATAAACTAAGTTTATGTCAAATTGATATAGGTGAAGAAACCCCCTCCCAAATTGTTTGCGGTGCACCCAACATTAGAAAAGATATATTTGTGGCGATCGCCACCCTCGGTACATATTTACCCAACGTCGATTTAAAAATCAAACCAGCCAAACTCAGAGGAGTAGAAAGTAAAGGCATGGTTTGCTCATTAGCTGAACTCGGATTAAGCAAAGAAAGCGAAGGTATCAAAATCCTTGAAGGAGACTTAACCGTAGGGCAAGACGTGCGCCCCCTCCTTGGTTTAGATGATGTCATCCTCGACATTACCGCCACCGCCAACCGTGCCGATGCCCTCAGTATGGTAGGTATCGCCAGAGAAGTAGCCGCCCTCACAGGGGGAGAATTAAAATTACCCACCACCGAAACCATCACCCCCACCAATCAGACAGACAACCTCACCCTCCACATCCAAGAAACCTCCGCCTGTCCAGCCTATATTGGTACAATTATCGAAAATGTTAAAATTGCCCCTTCCCCCCAATGGTTGCAATGGCGCTTAGAAGCATCAGGAGTGCGCCCCATCAACAACGTAGTTGACGTTACCAACTATATCCTCCTCGAATGGGGACAACCCTTACACGCCTTCGACAGGGAAAAATTAACTCAAATTACCCATAATCAAACCTTAAATATCGGAGTGCGCTTTGCCCAAGAAAACGAAACCCTCACCACCCTTGACGGGCAAAAAAGAGAACTTAAAGAGCAAAATTTGCTTATCACCGCCAACAATCACCCCATCGCCCTAGCAGGAGTCATGGGAGGAGAAGAAAGCGAAGTAGATGACAATACCCAAAATATTATCCTAGAAGCAGCCCTCTTTGAACCTGTACCTATTCGCAGAAGTGCCAGAAGTCAGTCTATCCGCACCGAAGCCTCTACCCGTTATGAAAGGGGAGTAAATCAAGTACAACTAGAAAAAGCCCTTAACCATGCCGTCACCCTCATTACCGAGTTAGCCCAAGGTAACGTTACCGCCCAAGTTACTGCGGATAATCGTCGGGGCGACTTTACCAACACTATCCAACTAAGATTAAATCGTTTACACCAAGTATTAGGAAAAGTCATTGACGGGGAAGGGTTAACCGATGTTGCCCCCCAAGACGTAGAAAGAATCTTAACCGACTTAGGTTGTGAGTTAAAAGTAGAAACCGAAAACCCCTTAACATGGCTTGTCACCGTGCCTTCTTACCGTTACCGTGACTTAGAAAGGGAAATCGATTTAATTGAAGAAGTAGCTAGGTTATATGGTTATGATCGTTTTACCGATACCTTACCCCCTCAATCTCAAGTGGGTTATTTATCCTCCGAGGTGACAATTCAACGTCAAATTAGCTCTGCATTAAGGGGTTTAGGCTTAACCGAATTGGTGCAATATTCCCTCGTTAGCCCCGAAAAAGCCCAAATCAAAATCGCTAACCCTCTTTTTAGTGAATATTCCGCCCTCCGTAGCAATTTAATTGATGGTTTGATCAACGCCTTTGAATATAATCAAGCCCAAGGAAATGGTTATTTAAACGGTTTTGAAATTGGACGAGTTTTTTGGCTAGAAGGTGACAAAAGATGCGAAGGTGACGCATTGGGAGGTATTATCGGTGGTGATTTATATAGGGATGGTATCTGGGTAAATAGTGGTAAACCTAAACCCATGTCATGGTATGAAGCCAAAGGCATTTTAGAGAGTTTATTTAATAGTCTCAAAGCTCCCATCACCTATCAAGCAGAATCCGATGATGAGCGTTTACACCCCGGGCGCACCGCCAGTTTATGGTTACATAAAACTAAAATTGGGGTATTTGGGCAACTTCATCCCCAGTTAAGACAGGAAAGAGATTTACCTGATAGTGTTTATGTGTTTGAGTTAAAACTTGCACCTTTGATGGAGTATATCAGCCAAAGATATTTACAAATTCCTACTTTCAAGGCTTATTCAACTTATCCTAGTGTGGAGCGGGATTTGGCTTTCTTTGCCTCCACAGATTTAACGGTGGCAGACATCACCCATGCCATGCGCAAGGCAGGGGGTAAAACTCTTGTGGATGTGAAGTTATTTGATGAGTATAAGGGGGAGAATGTGCCTGATGGTAAGCGCAGTTTAGCTTTTAGTTTAGTTTATAATTCTCCTGATGGTACTTTGAAGGATAGTGATGTTGATCCTATTCATAACAAAGTTAGGGATAAGTTAGCGAAGCAATTCCCTGTGGAGTTACGCAGTTAATTAGTATGTAAGGTGGGCATTGCCCACCATATTAATTCTCAATTATTCCACATTTAAACCAAATACACGATCCACTGCTTTTTCTACTTTATAGCCTGAATCAATGGATTCTAAGGGATCTTTACGTAAACGGTGACGAAGACATAGGGGCATTACTCGGCGGATGTCATCTACGGTTACTTCGGTGCGTCCTTCAAAAGCTGCGATCGCCTTTGCCGCCCTATTAGTAACAATGTCTCCCCGTAAACCATCTACATCTAACTCTGAACAAATTTCAGATACTTTTACTCTAATTTCATAATCAATGCTGATTTGAGGTAATAGAGTTTGGGCATCAACTAATTTTTGTTGTAAAGCCTTTTGTTGCTCATCATAGTTTGCCAAGAAACCTTGGGGATCTTGATCAAATTCCGCTCTCTGTTCTACAATCTGTACACGGAGATCAGGATCTTTTACCGTACGAATTTCGGCGTGCATCCCGAAACGGTCTAATAATTGAGGACGTAATTCCCCTTCTTCAGGGTTTCCAGAACCAACCAACACAAAACGGGCTGGGTGACGAATGGAAATACCTTCCCTTTCTACGGTGTTCCAACCACTGGCAGCGGAGTCCAAAAGTACATCCACTAGGTGATCATCCAATAGGTTGACCTCATCTACATAGAGGATACCACGGTTAGCTTTGGCTAGTAATCCTGGCTCAAAGGCTTTTACCCCTTCAGAGAGGGCTTTTTCAATGTCGATAGTACCGCACACACGATCTTCGGTGGCACCCAAGGGTAAATCAATCATGGGGACTTTTTTGTTGACAGTCTCGATATGTTGATTTTGTTCAATTTTTTCTCTCAAATCTTCTCCCATCATTTCCATATCTGTGGGATCTGAATTAAAGGGATCTCCTGCTACTACACTAATCTCAGGTAAAAGATCCGCTAATGCCCTGATGGTGGTGGATTTGCCTGTACCCCGATCGCCCATAATCATTACCCCACCAATTTTAGGATCGATTACATTCAGCAAAAGAGCTAGTTTCATTTGCTCTTGTCCGACAATGGCAGTAAAGGGGAATACTAATCTACGATTTTTTTTAGGAGGTGCTTGTAAGGTGGTTGTCATAGGTTATTAAATTTTATTGTTGAGATACTCTAAATTTTTATGTATGTAATTTAAGGATAACCTTTCTATCCTAGGTGTTTCTTAGATCTGAGTCAAGAATTAATTAATAGACTATCACCATTGCCGATTCTCTATTTCCCATTCCCCACCTAAACGAAAAATAATCATTATCAACTATCCATTCTCAATTATCAATTACTTAAACTGTTCTTAATGTTAAAGAGCCTAAGATCCTGACATAATAAAGTTTGACTAATTATCAAGTAATAGAAATACAATGTTAGAACCAGCAGATCTTGCTAATCTTTTTTTTGAACACTTAGAAGTACAAACCATTCCGGCAGGAAGTGTCATATTCAATGTAGGGGAAGAAGGCACAGAAATGTATGCCCTTTTGAAAGGGGAAGTAAATTTGGTGGTTCATGATCAAGTGGTGGAAACGATTTTAGAGCATGATGTTTTTGGGGAAGGGGCATTAGTACAGCCAGATCATAAAAGGGCTTCTACGGCGGTGGCTCATACAGAGTGTCAATTGGGAAGGTTAGATCGAGAAAAATTTACCTTTTTAGTCCAAGAAACCCCTTTCTTTGCGCTAGAAGTAATTCGCAGTCTTTCCACTCGTCTGCGTAAAATAAAAAGTGAAGTTTAGGTTTTTGTTATGAAAATATTAGTTCTCAATGCAGGTTCGAGTAGTCAAAAAAGTTGTCTTTATGAAATCCTCCCCCATACAGATTTATCGACTCCCCTAGAACCTCTTTGGGAGGCTAGTATTGATTGGACGGTGAGTGATGAGTATGGGTTGTTAAAGGTTTTTGCTAATGGGCAGAAGCGTAAGATTGATCTGCCTTTAGAAAATAAGGGGGATGGTATTTTAATTATGCTAGAAACCATTACCCATGGTCATACCAAGGTTTTACCCAGTCTTGACGAAATTGATATTATCGGTCATCGCATCGTCCATGGGGGACGCAACTATGCTCAATCTTGTTTGATTACCCCAGAGGTAGAGCAAACTATTCAAGATTTAATACCCCTTGCCCCTAATCATCACCCTGCCCACCTTGAAGGCATTAGGGCGATCGCCCGTACCCTCCCCAAAACTCCCCAAGTGGCGGTATTTGACACGGCTTTCCATAGCGATATTCCCCCCAAGGCAAAGGTTTATCCCCTCCCCTATGAATGGTACGAAAAGGGCATCCAACGTTATGGTTTCCACGGTATTTCCCACGAGTATGTGAGCCAACGAGGGGCAAAAATTTTGGATAAACCCCTAGAGGATTTAAAGATTATTTCCTGTCACCTTGGCAATGGTTCATCTATTACCGCCATTAAAAATGGTCGTAGTATCGATACTAGCATGGGTTTTACACCCTTAGAAGGTTTGATGATGGGTACCCGTTGCGGTTCTATTGATCCTGCTATTCTCCTTCACCTTATGGATGAGTATGGTTATGATAAGGCACGGTTAAATCAGCTACTCAACAAAGAATCGGGTTTACTGGGAGTGTCTCAAGTGTCCGCTGATGTTCGTAGTATTATCAGTGCGATCGCCAATGGCAACCATCAAGCTCAATTAGCCCTTGATATATTCGTGCATCGGGTACAATCGGTTATCGGCTCTATGATTCCTAGTCTTGGGGGTTTAGATGTTCTGGTATTTACCGCAGGAATTGGGGAAAATTCCCCTTTAGTACGTGAGCAAGTATGTGCTGGGTTTTCTTTTCTCAATCTTCAGTTAGACCTTGAGCAAAATAATCTTAAATGTCTTGATCACAATATCGCCTCTGCTGATTCCTCCGTGGCTGTGGTGGTGGTTAAAACCCAAGAGGACTGGGCGATCGCCCTTCAAACCCTTCCTTTTTCCCCTTCATAAATATTAAAAAATGTTACAAAAATCGACTTTTTTCTTGACTTTTGCCCCCAAAAAGGAGACGATGAGAATGTCTTTAGAATAATCGAAATCTGTCTGTTTATACTTAACAATGTCAATATTACCATTATATAATAAGCATACCACAAACCCTGCCCCATCAACAACCCCAACCTCTTTTTTTGATAAAACTTTACACATTGATTATTCCTTAAATTAATCAATTTGCCGAACAACCGTCAGGGCAGAATAACTAACCCCTGCAGTACCTTCTCCGGGGTGAACACAATCTCCTACCAACCAAAGGTTTTTAATGGGAGTACGGGGGGCAAAACCAAAAGGACCAAAAGTATTGATGCGTTGTCCCACACCGCCCACCATGCCGTCTTCCCGGGCAGTATATTTGGCAAAAGTAACGGGGGTAGCCACTTCTTGATGGATGATATGCTCAGGGCTGAGGTTAAAATATTCCCCTAAACGAGCGATCGCCTTTTGGGTGTACTCTTGTTTTAGTTGGTCATACTCAACCTTATTTTTATTCCACCATAAAGCAGTATCTGTAAAAGAAGAAGCGATAATAGTGCGTTTGCCCTGGGGCGCTCGTCCATCATGGGGTTTACTAACGGACACAAACAATGAATTCATCTCACCGATTTCCCCATCATAATCATAGAGAAACTGTAAATGGGGAGGACAATTTTCGGGAATAGCAGATTCATTTACCCCCAAATAAATAACAAAAGCCCCTGATGCCGGTTCTAGTTTTTCTACTCTTTTGCCATAGCCAGAAGGTAAATTTTCGGTCATTTTTACAAGGTTATTTACTGTCAAATTTCCCACTACATGATCAGCATTTTCTGTAAAGATTTCTCCTTTTTTCTTATGCTTAATAGTTACTCCTTTTACTTGACCATTTTCTGTGTGAATTTTTTCCACAAAATAACCCATTTTTAACTCACCACCATATTTTTTGAGGGCAGTTACAAGGCGATCGCTCAGAACCTGCATACTACCATCTAAATGATATAATCCTTGGGGTTCTTGGGACACAGAGAGAGCCGTAGCAGCATATAATAAAGCCGTTTCCTCCGTACCTACCTGAGAATATAATTTAAGTTGTAAATCAAGGAAAGTTTTTAGGCGGCGATCGCCCTTTAAACCCAATAAATCAAGAGCATTAACCACCGTCATAAAAGTAAAAGGAACCGTAATAAAAGTATCCCATCTCAAAGCCTTAATAAGTTGAGAAAAATCCCATAAACTGCGAGGAGGTAACACAGGATCTCTACCTTGAAAACGCCAACTAGCATCAAATAAAATCTTAAACAAAGACCAAAATCTTTCACTATCAGGAAACTGCTTATTTCTCTCTTCCTGCCATTTGTGAGGATTTCTCCACACCATAATCGGCTCCTTTTCATCAGGTAAAAAAACCGCACAGGCAGGATCACAAACCGTCATAGAAGGTAACTCCACATCCAACTCCCGAAAAATACGCTCATGGATACCTCCCTTCTCCAATCCAGCCACCTGAGTTGCTCCCACATCAAAAGTAAAACCCCGACGCTTAAAAGTAGAAGCACAACCCCCCGGCACTATAGCTTGATCATAAATCGTCACATCATAACCCCTTTTAGCCAACAAAGCCCCAGCCGTTAAACCTCCAATTCCTGCCCCAATGACCACAACTTTTTTCACAACTTAACCCTTATGCCATAAACTACTTAACATTTCTTAATTATAAACCTCCCCATGTCCTCAAAACTCTTCTTAAAAAAAAGATAACCCCACAATATTTTTTATCTTGCTCTTAGCAAGGACTTTAGCCCTAGCACGGAAGATTCATCCATTACCCCTTCTAATTTCTGATAACATCAAAGTAAAGGACAAACAATGAGATAAAATAGACCAAAATAGCACTTATAACAACGCACTATGTTTAAATTTCTCAAACAAGTAACCGACTACGCCAAAGGAAGCGTTGAAGCCGCCAAATATATCGGGCAAGGATTTGCTGTCACCTTCGACCACATGAAAAGGCGCCCCGTCACCGTACAATACCCCTATGAAAAGCTAATCCCCTCAGAAAGATATAGAGGCAGAATTCACTTTGAATTTGATAAATGTATTGCCTGTGAAGTGTGTGTAAGGGTTTGCCCCATCAACCTTCCCGTAGTAGATTGGGAATTTAACAAAGACGTTAAGAAAAAAGAATTAAAACACTACAGCATTGACTTTGGCGTATGTATCTTCTGTGGTAACTGCGTAGAATACTGCCCCACTAACTGCCTATCCATGACCGAGGAATATGAACTAGCTTCCTATGATCGTCATGACTTAAACTATGATAACGTAGCCCTTGGACGCTTACCCACCAAAGTAACAGAAGATCCTATGGTAACACCTCTGCGGGAATTAGGATACCTACCCAAAGGAGTAATCGAACCCCATGACTTACCAAAAAAAAGTAAGTAAAACATCATATCCAAATAAAATTTGACAAATACCTATTAAAAAAGGAGCAAGAAAAAACAGTGGAAATATCACAAGGAGTTCAGTTTGTAACCTTTGTTATCCTTGGAGTAATGATGATAGCATCAGCCCTAGGAGTGGTTTTATTAGAAAATATCGTTTACTCTGCTTTTCTCTTAGGGGGAGTATTTATTAGCATTTCAGGGTTATACCTACTCCTCAACGCAGACTTTGTCGCTGCCGCCCAAATTCTTATCTATGTAGGGGCTATTAACGTCTTGATTCTTTTTGCCATCATGTTGGTAAATAAAACTGAAACCTTTGCCGAAATAAAAGGTAGATGGATTCGTAAAATATCCACCGCAGCAGTTTGTGCAGGACTTTTTGGCTTACTTAGCACCATGATTTTATCCACTTCTTGGGATATATCAACAATCTCTGCCTCCGTCATCGAAAATACCACCATTGAGTTAGGAAAACATCTATTCAGTGACTTCCTGCTTCCCTTTGAAATTGCCTCCGTATTACTACTAATAGCCATGGTAGGTGCCATTATCCTCGCTAGAAGAGACTTTATCCCTTCCGCTACCAAAACAGGAGACGGTTTTACCACTTCCCTAACTCTTCCCGAACAACCCAGAGAATTAGTTTCTGCCGACGATAAATAAAATTATAAGCACCAATCAACGATTATGGAATTACAATTACAATATTTTTTATTATTAGCCGCCGCCTTATTTTGTCTTGGAATTTATGGTTTAATTACTAGCCGTAATGCCGTAAGGGTGCTAATGTCCATTGAATTATTATTAAACTCCGTTAATATTAACTTGATGGGATTTTCCAACTATTTAGATCCTGAAAATATTAGAGGTCAAGTATTTACTATATTTGTACTTACCATTGCCGCCGCCGAAGCTGCCGTGGGTTTAGCGATTATTTTAGCTATTTACCGTAACCGTGACACCATTGATATGGAAAAGTTCAACTTACTTAAATGGTAAAGATTCATTGACACAATAAAGATATTGAATGTCATTATTATGGTGGGCATTGCCCACCTTCACTATTATTAGAGAATGATTTTTAAAGAATTAATCTTAGAGAATTTTGGCCCTTATCAAGGCAGGAATACTATTAATTTAACCCCTGACACCGAGCAAAACGGCGCTTCAATAATTTTAATTGGTGGTATGAATGGGGGAGGAAAAACTACTATTATTGATAGTATTAAATTGGCTTTGTATGGACGTAGGGCTGAATGTTCTACCCGTAAAAATTTAGGTTATAACGATTTTCTATTAGAGTCCATTAATCGTAGTGCAAAAATAACGGATGTTACCAAGATAGAGTTAACTTTTGAACACCTTATCAATGGACAGTGGATTGAGTTAAAAATAATTCGTCATTGGCAAGCTAATGTAAAGGATGGGAAAGATAATTTGGTTATCATTGAGGGAGAATTTCCTGACCTTAACTTAACGGAAAGTTGGGATGAATATGTAGAAGATATTTTACCTTTGGGAATTTCTAATTTATTTCTTTTTGATGGCGAACAAGTGAAGGAATTAGCAGAGCAAGATATTCCTAATCCTTCGGTAGTAGATGCCATGAGAGCTTTATTGGGCTTAGAATTAGCAGATAAATTAGCCAATGACTTACAAATTTTAGTTAGTCGTAAAAAAAAGAGTTTAGAAAGTACGAAAGAACAAAAAGAGTTATTAAATATTGAAGAGGAGTTAAAATTTTTAGAAAAGGATAAAAAAAGTGTTTTACAAGAATTAAAAATAGCTGAAAAGGAGTTAAAAACGGCTTCAAAAAATTATCGATTAGCTTCTGAGAGTCTTCGGACTGAGGGAGGGAAAATAGCTGAGAAAAAATATGAACTTAAGCAGAAAATTGATTCTTTATCTCAAGAAATAGAAATAATTAGAGAACAATTAAGTAATATTTTCACTCAATATTTACCTTTGGGATTAATTAAACCTCATTTAGATTCCATAAAAATTCAATTAGCACAAGAGGTAAGGGCTGATAATATTAAAAATTCCTATGATATTCTCAGAAAAAAAGATCAAAAGTTATTGGAGTTTTTAACTACTTTATCCATTGATGATGTTAACTATCAGAAAATAAATGGTTTTTTAGAGTTAGAAAATGATAGTTTAGGGCAGGAAATTAGTAATATTGATATTTATTTGAATGGGCAAGAAAAGGAGTTAAATCACTTAGATAATATTCTTAGTTATTCTTTACCTAGGGAAGAGGAAAAGGCAACGGAGTATGTTAGTAAATTAAAAATGTTAGAGGAGGAGTTAATAAATGTTGAGGCAATGGCTATTAATGTTGAGGTGTCCAAAAATTATCAAAGATTAGAGCAAGAGTATCAACAAAAAGAGCAAAGGGTAGTGGAGTGTAAGGCTGAGGTAACGAGGTTACATAAAACCTTGGAATCCATGGAGCGAGATATACAGTCTAAGTTGAAAAAGTTAGGGACATATAGCGATCGCACCATAGAAGATTTACAGGCAGATCATTTATTAAATACTATGCCAAAAGTGGAAAGTACCTTAAGGCTTTTTAAGGAAAAACTTACCCTCAGAAAGTTAAACAGGTTAGAAAATGAAGTAACAAGCTGTTTTCGTTATCTTTTACATAAGTCTAATTTTGTCGGTAAAATCATTATTAATACTGATAATTTTATGCTTAATTTGTATGATAATTTAGGTAATTTAATTACTAAAAATAGACTATCCGCTGGAGAAAAACAACTATTGGCGATCGCCCTTTTATGGGGATTAGCAAGGGTATCAGGTAGGCAACTGCCCATCGTCATCGATACCCCCCTCGGCAGATTAGATTCTTCTCACCGCCATAATTTGCTAGAGCGTTATTTTCCCACCGCTTCCCATCAAGTAATTTTACTATCCACGGATACCGAAATCGGCGAAGCAGAATTAGAGCAACTCCATCAACAAAATGTTATTGCCAAAGAATACTTATTAGATTACAGTTCAGAGAAAAATCAAACTACGGTAAAATCAGGATATTTTTGTTAGTTAATTACAGGAATCTTGATGGGGTAAAGTTTTTTCTACCGTTTGAACTTCCCCTGGTGGTATAGTCCTCTCATCCATAAAATAAAAGTTGATTTCTGATAATCTATTATCTTCTTGGTGTTGATTATTCCACTGACGACAAAGATAAGAAGCATAATAGGGATATAAACGATTTCCTATACTGCGATTAAGATTGATAAAATAAGTTCGCCAACGAGAATTACCATAAAGTTGATCTCTTTGTTGTCGAGTCGGTTTATCCCATGAAATTTCATCCTTACCCCACAGTAAATCGACTTGCTCACCATTTTCTAATGTACCTTCTATGACATGCCAACCATCATCTAAGGGAGGAGAAGGAGCGAAAATAGTCCAATATTGATCTAATCTTGTAATTTTTCCTAATGGTCTAATTCTGTTAAAAGTTCGACGAGTTAGTAGATTATATCCTGCACTATAAAAATCTTCTTTATTGGCACCTTCGGGGCGGCGAAAAATAGTCTGCTCAAAAAACATTGTTGCATTCCAAATTAGAGTCAAAAGTAACAAAATAAGAGCAATTATATTCATGGTTAAAGAAGGTTTAACATTAAGGGGACGAAACTTTAGAGGTGCTGTAAATTTACCTGCTACTTGACGATTATTGGCAATGGTTTCATACAATTTGTTGCCCCAATTCATCACCCATGTTAACTTTAAGGGATAAGCCAAAAAAGCAAAGACAGGAGATAAACTAATAACATAGGTTAAGGCTTCCCATTTATAATGATAATTTCCCTGCCAATCGACCACCACCCATGAGTTATGTTCTTCCATGGCTCTAAAAATATTATCTTCTTCTTGGGCTTTAAGAAGGGGAGTATGAGACAGGATTAAAAATGTGCGTAACAAGTGAACTACTTTTTTGCAAAAACCACAATCGGCATCATAATAAATGGTCAAATTGGTTCTTTCTTCATTGGTCAATTTTTCGTCCAAGTAATCCCATGCTTCAGAAGGAATAAAGATTAACCAACTAGCAATACTTAAATAAGGGAAAAGTTCTAGGGTGAAAAATAGACCGAAACTAATGTGTAGTCCTATAAAAAGTACAACAGCTAAACAACGAAAAAAGGTAATCCTAAAGGGAATAAAAATAATAAAAGGGGCAATCAATTCAAACCACAATGCACCGACACTAAATATTGGTAATATCCACGGAAGGTTATGGAGAAAAAATTGACCCAAAGCAGTAGCATATTGATCAAAGCTGAGGGCATAATAAACTGCGGTGCCATCATGCCATGTTTCACTTTTTGCTTTATATAGTGCCGAACCAGTATAAATTAAAATTTGTTGCACCATAAAGGCAAAGGTAGCAATGGAAACAAATCTTTTAGGTAAAGGTTTTGATGAGTTATTTAAGGCTTTATCAATGGAATAACTAGCCCCTAGGGGTAAAAACATTGCCCAAAAACTCAAGGCTCTTAGTACATCATCTACCGCAAAATTTAGTTGGGGATTGCGATTGTGTAAAGATATTATTAAAGCCCAAGATGCGATCGCAGCTAATCTTGTACGATAACCAACCAAAAGTGCGATCGCAATTAGTCCTGACAACAAAAAAATTAAACCTTGAAAAAGAGCATCACCACTCAGAAGATGAATCGACCAATACCAAGAATCAAGGACTTGATTTGCAAGGGTTCTTGGCATAACACCATCATCAGTATAATGTGACCTTAAATCCTGTGAACGGATGATTAAATCACCAATAATAATTAACGCCAATCCGATACGAAATAGCGCCATGGAACGTAAATCAAAACCAAATAATTTTGATAACTTATCTTGCCTACCGAAACCAGATTTTTTTTCCATAAGATAATCACATCAAAAAAATTAATTTCTCACGGCATAAATCATGCCGATATTTTTACTTTTCGGACGACGAGAAAAAACTGTAAAATTAGCCCTACGTAGATAACCCACCAACTCATCAGGGCCTTTTTCGTGCCACTCCATAATAATTACTTTAAAACGATTAAGCATATTAGCCTGTTCTAAAGATTTAAGAATGTCATACTCTGAACCTTCACAATCAATTTTTGCCATAAAATCATGATCCGAAAACTTTTCAAAGATTGGGCTTAAAACGTCAGTGGCTGATTTAATCGTAATATCCTCTTTTATTTTGTTACCCTGACTTTTTTTTGCCATATTTTCAGGTACACCTTGTACTCCTACACTAGCCTTTAAATCGTAATCATACTCCACCGTAACCACTTCATCTTTTCCACCAATGCCGTAATCAAAAGGATTGATTTTTTGCTTCAAATTTGGATTTAAAGCAAAATTATTTAATGCCTCTTCATAAGTTTTCCTAAAAGGTTCAAAACTATAGATCTGCTGAACATTATCATTAAGAGCAAAATATAAACTCGCCCAGCCCACATTCATACCAATATCAATGACCACTAAAGTTTGATCGCAAATAAAATTATAAACACCCTGAAGAAAAATCTCATTAATAATTTCTAAATCCTGCTCGGATTTTATAAGAGCTTTAATACCCTCAATGTTGACCACTAATTCTTGATTTTCATTGGTTTCAAAACTACAGTCATAGCTTTTTTTCAAAGTTTGTGCCAATCTCACATTTTCTTCTTTGAGTAGAAAATGATACTCTGGCTTTTGTTCGTAAACCAAAAAATTAAAAGGTTTAATTAAAATAGAATTATTAGTTTTATCGTATGTTAATTTATGAAAACTAACTTGATTGGCATAAATTTTTTCAGCCCAAAAACGATTAGGAATACGTAAATGTATTTGACGTTCCTTAAGATAAGTTTGAAGACGATCAAGATTTTTAACTAACATTTGTTTTGTATATAATTTAGAGTTATTTAATTATTATTTAGTATTAGTACTCTAATAATTGTTTATCGTTTAAAATAGGTTTTAATTCTTCAATGACTTGATCTGATCTAATAATTCTTGCCTCAGGTTTTAAATGATAATGTGTATCAGCAAATAAATCAGAATCTGTCCAAATATTTAAAGTTGTTTCATCGTAAATGATAGGCGCAATTTTTGCAAGTTTTTCCGAAGTTGCTTTGACATTTGTCAATGTTTGTTCATCATCATCACCGTAAATAATTGGTAAAGATAAAATCAAGGTTGCCCCCTTATTTTCTACACCTTCTTTAAACTCTTCAATAACTTTCAGAGAATGATCTGTAACAGTACTTCTAACAGTCATTTGCCACCAAGGACTTTGTCTAAGAAAAGTTCTTGTTGGTTCACCTCTAGGAGTAAGAGGATCTGAATAATAATCATCAAAGTGACCCTTTGTTATTAAATCCACTCCTGATTTTACTAAAGAGTTTAAACCAGGAATACCCAGAGTTAAAGTATTTTCAAAAAATTCTTTTTGGGGGACTTCAATTAAGTCTAAATTATTGGTAGCTACAGCAAAAGGAAAAGCAATTGGTCCTATACCAACATCATCTAAAAGCATTAGATACTCAGGAATTAATAAAACAATATCTCCCTCTCTAATTTCTTCTAAAGTAATAGGTAGAATTAAATCTAAACCTATTTGCCCATCTAAGCCAAAATTGAATACAGGGAAACCTAATTTTTCTTCCATATATTCTGCATTGAAGGTGTAATGCACTCCTGAACCACCGACTAAAATTAAACGTCTTTGTGCTTCTATATCACCAGCTAAAGCTACTTTATTATTATAGGCTCTTCTATGCCAACCAATTAATCCACCAAAATAAACATTATAGGCAAATCCAGCAGACCAAAAAACGATCGCACTTATTAACCAAGGAAATAATAACTTAATTTTTTTCATGATTAAAATTCAAAATAAATAAATTGAGCCGTTTGATTGGAAGCCAATAAAATTGCCATACCCAAAAAGATATATGAAATACCAGGATTAAGTAAAAATTCATACTCAAATCTCCCGCGCCATATTGCCATAAACTCTAATAAGATTGTGCCAAAAGACAGTCCTAAAATTAGAAATAAAGCTACTATTTGATTTAAGCTGTAAGACAAGAAAAAATCAGTTAAATTATCCCAAGAGTAGTTCCAAGGAATGATAATTGTGTTGAGCTTTGTTAATAATCTTCTGCTATTAGTCTCCATGAAGAATAGGCATCCAAACACAACGGAAGAAAAAGTTAAAGCCCAACTGATAAATTCTGACCTCTTAAAGTATTTATTGCTAAATCTCTGGAATGGTCTGCCCAGATAGCGTAATATTAATAATAGACCGCCATGATAAGCGCCCCAAATAATAAAATTCCATGCTGCCCCATGCCAAAATCCTGAGAGGGTAAAGGTAATAAAGAGGAAAAAGGGAGCTAGTTTTTTCTGAGAACCCATGAGGGGGATAAATACGTAATCTCTAAACCATGTACTGAGCGTAATGTGCCATCGTCGCCAAAATTCGTTGATACTTTGGGAGGTGTAGGGGGCTAAAAAATTAACGGTTAATCTAATTCCTAATATTTTGGCAATCCCGAGGGCAACAAAGCTATAACCCGCAAAATCGAAATAAATACGCAGAGTAAATAAAAAGGCAAAGAACCAAATTACCCAAGGATTGGCACTATTACTTAAATCTATGTAGGGAGCGATATTGTCAGCGAGGACAAATTTCATAAATGCACCGAGGGAAATCCAGCGAAATCCTTCTTCAAAGTTTTCGGCGGTAAATTTGAAACGGAAGTTAGTAATTTGGGGTAGTAAGTCAACCCGTCTTTCAATGGGGCCTGCTACAATTTGCGGGAAAAAGGCGATAAAATTAATATAGTCGAGAAATGCGATCACGGAGTGGCGCGCTTGCGCGATCGCACTTTTCTTTCTAGCTTTGAGAGAATCGACCACAAAAGCGATCATCTGGAAAGTATAAAAAGAAACCCCCGGGGGAATTTGATTTGTAACGGGAATGGGGACGCTATTTTGCCAATTTTGAGGAACGTTTACCAGTAAGCCAATAACATCTTCCACAAAGAAGGTTAAGTATTTAAAATAGGCTAGGATAGCAACGTCAAAAACAATGATAAAACCAGCAATCAACTTAGCTTGATTCCCCTCTTTTTTGAGCATAAATTGCACTAATATATAGTTAACAATTATCTCAAAAACAAAGACAATAAAACTAGAGCGACTAGCATTATAAAATAAAATTAATGATAGAGAAACAATTCCCAAACTATCAAAAAAGCCCCTCCACAGGTTCATTTTTTGAGCAAAATAACGAACCCCAAAAAAAGGAATACTAAATAGTATAAAAATCCACCAAAAAGAAAATTCAGAGTAGTTCAAAGCCTTATCTTTTATACGTTATTACAACTTGTTATTATTGGTTTAACTTATGATCAAGTTTGACCAAGCTAAACCAGATTAAACTATTTTACCTACCCATTAAACGACCAAATAACCCCGACTTCTGTTGACCAGCAAGGGCAGGTTCGGGAGATTTTTCAGGAACAGGAGAAACTTCTTTTTCTTCGGAGGAAATGCTCTCTAAATCGAAGTTTTCCACCAAATAAGCACATGATTGGGCAATGGTTGGATAATCCCAAAACAGGGTTGATGGTAATTCTAAATCTAACCAATCTTCTAAATCTCCTACCATAGTAACAGCATCGATGGAATCTAAACCATAACGAGTTAGAGACTCATTAACATTGATAGTGTTAGGATCTAAAGAAAGTTGTTCTGATAGTTGATCAATTAACCAATTCTGTAAGGTTTCTAATTTAGAGCTAGTAACTGTCATTTTTTTATCCTCTTATATAAAATAATTGCTTAATTTTTTGCTAGTTGAAAGGGTACGATGGAAAACATCTTTTCTGTTTGGTACAGTTTAACCATTTCTTGGTTTAAATTGTTTTCATAGTCTGAATAGATTTTGTAAGGTACTGAGCGGATAGAATACAAAAGACGATTTAAGGCTAACACTAACCATTCCCCTTTGGCAAAGAAATCTCCCAAATTTTCTCGGTTGTATAGCCACATAAATAAACAACTTGTTGCTGTGTGCAATGTACAATATTTTTTGGCGACTTCAAAGGTTTCTGGGGACTGATTATGTCCATATTCAAAGTTAGACTCGTTGATGGTTTGATCATGGTTATCTAACTCCATAAGAAGTAAATTACTTAATTCAATTAGTTCCTTTAAAATAGTAGGTTCTATTTCATAGTTACTTTGTAAATCCTCTAATTTTTGCAAGGCAATTTCCAACCCTTGTAAGACATCATCAGCACCTTTTCCGAACAATTCTAATTTGTTAGGATCAAAAGTGGGTAGTTTTTGGTCTAAGGAAAAAATGGTTTTTAAATTTTCTTCCATCACCTTTAACCTTTTTTCATTGAGTCTTTTACGAGCTTTAGTAATTTGTCTAAATTGTAAAATTAGGGCGTGTAAATTAACCACCGTACTACCGTCAAAAACACTAATAATGGCATTATCCCGCAAAGCTTTTTGGAAGATGCCAAAATCATGTTCCTCCCGCATATAAAAACGAGAACCTAACACAGCGGAAATATTATTAATCATCGTCTCTAATTGAGTGGTGACAAAATATTTAACCACCGCAGACCAAACGCTGAATTGCTCGGGTACTACATGAAAACCACGACAAGATGCGATCGTTTCACAATCACAGATTAAAATATCTAAAAAAGCATCCGTTAACACTTTACGAGGTTGGGGTAAATCAAAGACCTTTTTCTCATATACTTGACGGTTAAGGGCAAATTTCAAGGTAGTTCTTAGGGCTGTATCCCCTGCCCCATGGGAGAAACCAGAGCAAAGGGTACGGGTAATTTGAAAACCCTTGAGGGCAATTTCCAACCCTTGTCCTTCTTTCCCAATAAGCATGGAATCAGGTACAAAACAATCCTTAAAACCAATACCACTCATATCCGAAGCACGGATGCCGTGGGTTAAAATCTTCGGTAGATTGTAGTAATTATCAGAGTTAATCTTGCTTTTTTCCACCATAAACAGGGACAAACATCGACCCCCATTATCATCGGCGGTTTTTGCCAAAATGTAGGAAATTCCCGAAATGGTTGCCCGATTAATAGGCCATTTTTCACCGTTGAGGATATAACCCCCATCTACTTTAGTGGCAGTTAATTCACCGCCGACTAAATCCGCTCCGTGTTCTTTTTCGGAGTAACCTAAACACATCGCCCCATGTTCATTTCTGATATACTCCGAGAGTTGATCTTTTTGCTCTTGAGTACCTGCCATCCAAGTTATGAATGACCAAAAGAGGGTAGTAAAAGCGATGCCGATGGTTTGATCTCTTCTTGATAAAACTTTGACGATGGCAATAAACTCCTCAAAGGAGGTAAATTTACCGCCACAGTTTTCGGGAATGTAGTAATCTTGTAAATTCCATTGATAGAGCCAATCGATTTCTTGGTGGGGAAATTGCTCACTTTCATCGATTTGGATTACTTTTTCATAGGACATCAAACTATCTCTATGACTAGGATTTCCCAAATCTTGCTCTAGTTTTTCTGGAATATGATACTGTGCCAATGAATTCATCACTTAAGTATAATTGCTAGTTATTGATTAATATTCCCAAATTTGCCCTTTATGTTCTCTTAGTCTAAGACTAGGCTTTAGTTTGGATTGAAATAATTACTATATTAACAACAGAAAAAAACTAATTTGTAGTTTTAAGCATCTTTAGCTGAATAAATAAATAGTTATGACAATTTCAATAATTTGTGAAAGACTTTGAACTATAACGATTTTCCATTGAGATAAACTATTTTAAGATGGTTGGCAATGGTTACCTTCTACTTTAATAGACCTTCCAAAATATATTTTGGCGTTGCTGAATTAAGGTATGATTTTTAGTCTAGTTCGGCAATAGGCAATGGGCAATAGTAATAATAGTTTTAGTATCATTATTTGCTGTAGTTTAATAATATTGCATACCCAAAATAAGCAACACCTATATTTCAAATTTTAAGTCCGATCTCAACAGAAAACAGTGCTTTTTATATTAAGTTTCTATGAAGATTTGATTATAATTTTAATTTTTTAGTCTATAAAATGGTTATCAATTAGTTATTTTGCCATTTTAAATAAACTTCATTTACTAATTTCACTTCTTCTTCGTTATTTTTTTTCCACAATTGTCGATCTCGGCTAATCTTAACTAGGTGTTGTTCAATATTATTCAAGTTAATTAGAACACCGAAATCTTCAGGAATTTCGTTAGACTCGTCATAGTACATTTTACCAATAATCAAATTTCCTACTGATTCGTTGTAATGAGAACTATCGGTGTAATAGGTCATTGTATCTTCAAGAGGTTCAGTCGTAATAGTGTTATATCCAGAGAAATCCCATACTGGAGTAATATTAACCAATTCCCGTTTCCACTGCTCAAAAGTATGCCAATGTTCTGTCTGGGCTATTGATTCCCATTGAGTGGCATGGGAAGGAGAAATAAAAATTTTCAGTTCAATATTATTATCTTTGCATAATTTAACTACTTCTTGAAAGGATTTGAGATGATCCTCTGACAATTGATATTGATTATGATTTTGATAATATACTCTAATGGAGTTTTCAAATCGCCATCTATTATTACCATCCCCAGCGTTGCGATTAGGCATAAATCCATTATTTGCTTCATCGTTGACCGTTTTGGTTGTTTTTAGACTAGCTCGGATTGTTTCCCAACTCCCTTCTAAAGCATCTAAAGAGAAAAGAGTGTTAATCATATCTTGGGGAATTAAGTATCTTGTTTCTAGTCTTTTTTCCTCAAAACTCGGTTGATTATCTAAAAATTTATTAAACATAAAAAAATCGACACCAAATATAACTGTTTTCATGTTGGGTTGATTTGCGATCGCATGTTCTAAATATCTTTTAACCTCATACATATTAGGACCATTAATTCCTAGATTATAAACAGAATTATTTTGCTCTAACTTAACATTACTCGGATTAATTCCCTGCTTAATTCTTGAAGAACCAATCATCACAACATCAGGTTTAATATTAATAATTTCTATCGCTTTGAATAAACGATCATTATTATCTTTCCTAGGCTTTTCATGATTAAAATTAGATAATAAGTCATGGTTAAATATTCCATAAGGATTGATTAAATAGTTGAAACTACCGACAGAAATCATAGAAAAAGAAAGAAATGTAAAAAAGAGCCAAATAAATCTAATTGAAGAATCATTTGTAACTTTTTTATGTTGCATATCTTGATATTTTATAAATATATTACTAATTGATTTAAACATTTTAGATAATATTAAAATTGAAAATATAAAAACTCAGAAATACGATTTAAAGATAGTAAAGAAATAGTGGTAACTACCGCTAAAAATAGAGTATAAAACCACCCAATCTTGACATTTTTGACTATTTCTGATGTGTTAGGCAAATATTTTACAGAAAATATTAAAACTACTAAATAAAAGATAGTCAAAATTTTACTTCCGAATAATTCAGGAAAATAATTAAAATGACTCCAACTTTGTAGTTGTATGCCAAAGTTTTGTATGAAGCCTAATTTTCCAGTAGCCTCTCCCGGTAAGATTAAACCATTTAATCCTGTCATAGTTTTGATTAAGTTCAAAGCATCACTAAGACTTGAGGCACGAAATAAAACCCAAGAAAAAATAACACTCAAAAAAGTTATTATCCATGCCATAAAACTAGATAAGGGAATATTTAATTTACGCCACCAATGATTAATAGATAAGTAAACACCGTGTAAAAAGCCCCATAAAACAAAAGTCCACCCTGCACCATGCCATAAACCACCTAATAGCATCGTCATTAATAAATTAAAGTAACGTCGTAATTCTCCTCGCCTACTTCCTCCCATAGAAATATAAAGATAATCTCGTAAAAAATTAGATAATGTGATATGCCAACGTCGCCAAAAATCACTAATTGAAATCGCTTTATAAGGAGAATTAAAGTTTAAAGGTAAAGTAATATTTATCATTAAACCTAAACCAATTGCCATATCCGAATAGCCTGAGAAATCAAAATAAAGTTGAAAAGTATAAGCTAAGGCACCAATCCAGCTTTCAACAAATGTCACATTTTCAGCATGAGAAAAAATATCCCCTACCCAAGGAGAAAGATTGTCTGCTATTAATACTTTTTTAGTTAACCCCAAGCAAAATAAATTAATTCCAGTAGCAAAATTTGGGGCATGGAAACGAATTTTTTTTAGTTGAGAAAATTGAGGTATTAGTTCATCATGCCGAAGAATAGGTCCAGCAATTAATTGAGGAAAGAAAATAACAAATAAAGTATATGTAGAAAGTTTGTAGTTTTTATGTTTTAATTCTCCTCGATAACAATCTACTAAATAAGCGATTTGAGTAAATGTATAAAAAGAAATTCCAAGGGGCAATATTAAATCAAAATTATTAGAATTATTAAAGGAAAAAATTGAAAGGAAGAAGGAAGCATACTTATAATAAATAATAATTAATATGTTACCCGTTATTCCTACTATTAAAGTAATTTTACTTTGTGTGTTAGGTGGATCAATGGAATTAATTAATTTGGCAATATAATAGTTAAAAATAATACTAATTATTATTAACAATATATAAAATGGACTGCCATTTGGTGTAAATAAGTTCCAAAAAGAATAAAATAAAATTGAACTTATTATCAACCAATACAGTGCTATTTTAATTAACTTATATTTACAGAGAACAAAAAAAACAATTAAGAAAATAGGAGTAAAAATGAAAATAAATTCATAAGAATTAAAAAGCATAGTTTCATCTTTTTATATTAAGTGTCTATGAAGATTTGATTATAATTTAAGCAAATTCTGCTATTATTCTTCGACCCAAGATGCGATCGCACTTATTTCTCCATGCAAAAATTTATTTTTACATACCGAGCGTTGAATTTTGCCACTAGCGGTTTTAGTGATAGTACCAGATTTGGCTAAAACCACCCCATAAACCTGTAATTGATGATCTTCGGCGATAATTTGACGAACATCATCTATTAACTGTTTAGGATCCTCTATATCAGCCTTGCGCTCCATTTCTTGGACAATCACTAACCTTTCTTCTCCCCCTGCTTCCACTGAAAAAGCAGCCCCATAATCGGAACGTAAGGCGGGGTTTAAGCTCTGTACCGTCCACTCTATATCTTGGGGATAATGGTTAGTACCACGGATAATGATCAAATCTTTCATACGACCATTAATATATAACTCGCCATTATACATAAACCCCAAATCCCCTGTGCGCAAAAAAGGCCCTTCTTGGCTATCTTGCAAATAGGCTCGGAAAGTTTGATTACTTTCTTCCTCTCTCTGCCAATATCCTTGAGCCACACTAGGATCTTTTACCCAGATTTCTCCCACTTCATTCTCTGCACAACGGGTTAAATTGTCTGGATGGGCGATCGCCACTTCCGTCTCACACACCAATCGACCACAACTAGGCAAAATTCTTACCCCTTCACTATCATCCTTGGCAACCACCACCTTATTTTGTTCCAAACTAGCAGTATCTACCGCACAAAAAACAGGTTTAGTCCCCTTGGGCTTAGTGGAAACCAGTAGGGTATATTCCGCCAAACCGTAGGCAGGAGCAAAGGTTTCCCAACGAAAACCCCCAGAAGCGAATTTATCAGCAAACTTTAACATAACTTCTGGATTAATCGGCTCGGCGGCATTTCCTGCCGCTTCCCATTTGCTTAAATCCAACTCCAATACCTGAGAATCTTTGACTTTCTTACAACATAAATCGTAAGCAAAGTTGGGGGCTTGGGAATGGGTTACACCATATTTGCTGATATTTTTCAACCACTGTAGGGGGCGTTTGATAAAGGAAAAAGGAGACATGATATAACACCGATGACCATTATATAAAGGAGTCATCAACCCTTCTACCAAACCGTAATCGTGGAAATAGGGCATCCAAGTCAAACTGACACTGTTTTCATCGTAACCACAAGCCCTCTGAAGATAACGACAATGATGGATTAGGTTATGGTGAGTGAGCATTACCCCTTTGGGAGTTGCCGTTGAACCTGATGTATATTGTAGATAGGCAATGGTATCGGGAGAAATATCTGGTTTTTGCCATTTATCAGCCAAATCTAGGTCAACATTTTCAATATCGATAATATTCATTTGCTTAAACTCAGGAAATTCATCGGCTACTCCTTCCATGAGTTCTAATATTTTTTGATTAGTAAAAATGAGGGAGGCTTTAGCGTCTTTGACAATCGCCCTGAGACGGGGCAAAGTTCGTTTTAATCTCCCTGATTCTGGGGGAGGTACAGGAATAGCAATCACATCCCCTAATAAACAGCCACAAAAAGCGCTAACTACTTCTAATCCTTGGGGATATAGTAATAAGGCTCTTTCCCCCTGCCAATTATTTTTTTGAATGGTAGATGCGATCGCCCTTGCCTGACAATATAACATACCATAAGTTAAAGGCTCGGATTCTCTCTTTCCATCAATCAAAAAAGTATATCCTACTTGCTCAGGTTGATTTTTAGCCCGAACCTCTAATAATTCAACTAAAGTATTTATTTCAACGGTTTGATTCATAGATAAACTTAAGATAACTAAATTAGCTATATTTTAACCCTAGTTCAGAAAAACAATTAATAATTAAGAATAAGCATTTAATACTACTTTATTATGAATAGTAAATATCGTCACAGAATCTGTATCATAGGGGGTGGTTTTGGTGGATTATATACAGCCATTGAACTAGATAAATTAGATCGAAAAAGAGAATTTGAAATTATTTTAATTGACCAGAATCAACATTTTTTGTTTACTCCTCTCCTCTATGAAGCAATTACTGAAGAAATTACCCATTGGGAAATTGCTCCAAAATTTAATTTTTTACTTAGAAAAACTAATATCACTTTTATCAATAAAAAAGTAATTAACATAAGTTTTAAACAACGCCAAATTCTATTTCAAGATAAAGATACAATGAATTATGACTATACTGTTTTAGCCGTAGGTCAACAATCTTATTTTGCAGTAGAAGGAGCCGAAAAATACGCCCACACCTTTAAGACCCTAAAAGACGTATTAACACTAGAAGATAAAATAGAGTTTTTAGCAAATAGTCCTCAAGAAAAATTTAACGTCACAGTAGTAGGAGCAGGGGCAAATGGAGTTGAAATAGCAGGGAAAATAACGGATAAACTTAAAAATAAAGCTAACGTTATTTTAATTGATCGAGGAAAAGAAATTCTCAAAAACTTTCCAAAAGGAATGCAAAAATATGCTTGGAAATCCCTAAAAAAAAGAAATGTTCAAATATACCTAGAAACTAACATAAATAAAATAGAAGAACATAAAATATATTTTAAAAATAAACTCAATCAAAACTATGAAATAGATTTTAATTTAACTGTTTGGACAGGAGGAAATATGACTCCAAAATGGGTGAAAAAACTAAATTTATCTCAAGATGAACAGGGAAAAATACTAACGAAGGCCACATTTCAGCTGTTTGATTTTGATGATGTATTTGCCATTGGTGATTTAGTTACTCTAATAGATAGAAGCGGGAAAAAAATTCCAGCTAAAGCACAAGCAGCTTTTCAAGGAAGCCATACCCTAGCAAAAAATATAATGGCATTATCTGAGCAAAAAAAACTCAAATCTTTTCGTTACCAGCACTTAGGAGACATGATGACGGTGGGAATTAATGATGACATCATAAGTGTAGTCGGTATTACCATAACTGGATTTATCGCTAGTGTCATTCGCAAATGGGCTTATATTTTTAGAATGCCGACTTTTAATCATTGCCTCGAAGTTGTTAAACATCGCATTTTTAAGGGTTAATTTTTCCCTCCAAAAACAAAATTTCCTGTTCTTGTCAGCTTCCTTGTAAATGCTAAAGTATAATAAATCGTTAAAAACAAGAATTAAACTGATATAGTTTAAATCACATTAATTAGTCAGCGCCCCCAGGGCCAATAGCGAGAATCACAACTGGAGAAAAAATCAACAATGGGAAGAGTCGTTGGTATAGACTTAGGTACAACAAACTCGGTAGTAGCTGTGATGGAAGGTGGCAAACCGTTAGTAATTCCTAATTCTGAAGGTAGCCGTACTACTCCTTCTGTGGTGGGATTTAACAAGGATGGGGAATTAGTTGTGGGGCAAATGGCTAGGCGCCAGGCAGTTTTAAACCCTCAAAACACATACTATGGTATTAAGCGCTTTATGGGGCGCCAATATGGAGAATTAACGGAACAATCAAAACGGGTACCCTACACCATCCGCCGTGATGAGGTGGATAATATTAAAATTCGTTGCCCTCGCATCAAAAAAGAATTTGCCCCCGAGGAAGTCTCCGCCATGATTTTGCGTAAATTAGCACAGGAGGCAGAAAGATATTTAGGAGAGGAAGTAACAGGGGCGGTAATTACCGTACCAGCCTATTTTAATGATGCCCAACGTCAAGCCACAAAAGATGCGGGAAAAATTGCAGGGCTAGATGTATTAAGAATTGTTAATGAACCTACCGCCGCTTCTTTAGCCTATGGTTTGGAGAAAAAAGGCAGTGAAAAGATATTAGTTTTTGACTTGGGGGGGGGTACCTTTGATGTTTCTATCCTAGAAGTAGGGGATGGAGTCTTAGAAGTACGGGCTACCAGTGGAGATACCCAGTTAGGGGGTAATGATTTTGATAATAAAATTGTAAACTATCTGGCAGAACAGTTTTTAGAAGAAGAAGGAGTTGATTTAAGGCGCGATCGCACTTCACTCCAAAGATTAACCGAAGCCGCTGAAAAAGCAAAAATAGAACTATCTGGGGTAAGTAACACCGAGATTAATTTACCCTTTATCACCGCCACCGAAGATGGCCCCAAACACATAGAAACTAACCTCAGCAGAGCCAAATTTGAAGAGATTTGCGGAGAATTAGTATCCCGTTTACGGCGCCCCATCCAACGAGCCTTAAAAGACGCAGGATTAAGTCCCATTCAAATCGATGAAGTAGTATTAGTAGGAGGCTCAACCCGCATTCCCATGGTACAGGAATTGGTACGTAGTTTCATCGACATCGAACCCAACCAAAACGTTAACCCTGATGAGGTTGTAGCCGTCGGGGCAGCAGTTCAAGCCGGAATTTTAGGCGGAGAAGTCAAAGACATCCTTCTCCTTGATGTAACCCCCCTATCCATCGGTGTGGAAACCATTGGAGGAGTAACCAAAAAACTATTACCCCGTAACACCACCATCCCCGTAAGACGTTCCGATGTTTTTTCCACCTCAGAAAATAACCAAACCTCTGTGGAAATTCATGTGGTGCAAGGGGAAAGGGAAATGGCAGAAGATAACAAATCCCTTGGACGTTTTAAACTGACGGGGATTCCCCCAGCCCCTCGGGGAGTACCTCAAATACAAGTCGCCTTTGACATTGACGCTAACGGTATCCTGCAAGTTATGGCAAGGGATAAAACCACAGGTAGAGAGCAAAGCGTAGTAATTCAAGGGGCTTCCACCCTTTCTCAGATGGAAGTTACCACCATGATGCAAGAAGCAGAGGCATTTGCCAGAGAAGATAGAGAAAGACGGGAAAGAGTCGAAAAACGTAATCGAGCCAAGGCTTTGACAGATCAAGCCCAGAGAAGGTTACGGGAAGTTACCCTCGATTTTGGTAGTCAATTTACTAGCCCCTATCGTCGGGATGTAGAATCCTTATGTCGGGAAATTTTAGACAGCTTAGATCAAAATGACGATCGCAAATTAGACCGTACCCAAGCAGACTTACAAGATGTATTATACGAACTAAATCGAGAAGTCAGACTGCAATATAACGACGAAGAGGAAGGCTTCTTTGAGTCCATCAAGAAAACCTTTATCGGTGATGATGATGAAGAATACAATCCTCGGGATTCAAGAAATATCTACCGTCAAACAGACTCAACCCTTTATGGTGGTAGAATGTCCTCTGGTTATGACCGTGGTTATGGTGGTAATAGCGTTAATGACTATGATTATGGGGCAGGGCTTTCTTCCCCTCCCAGTCGTCGCCCCCCTTCACGCCCTTCCCAACCTCCTACCCGTCGAGGTTATGATGATTATCCTGAAGATAAAAATTATCGTACTAATCGTAAACGTGATATTCCCTACCAAAATGATTGGGATGATGATGAATGGTTTTAAATAATTGATAATGGATAATTGATAATGGATAATGAAAGACTAGGGGAATGGGGAATGGTGAAAATTTGTTTTTAATTGCTTATTCTCTTTTCCTTGATTTCAAAGATATTTAAAAAAAACTATGGCATATTATTGGTACAAAGCGTTTCATATTATTGGGATTGTAGTTTGGTTTGCAGGATTGTTTTATATGGTGCGTTTGTTTGTTTATCACGCTGAAGCAAGGCAAGAAAGCGAACCAGCTCAAACCATTTTGACGAAACAATATGAGATAATGGAGAAGCGTCTTTATAACATCATCACCACCCCCGGGATGATTTTGACGGTAGCCATGGCGGTAGGTTTAATTTCCACCGAGCCAGAGGTGCTAAAATCGGGATGGTTACACGCCAAATTTTTGTTTGTAGGTTTACTCCTCATTTACCATTTTTGGTGTGGTCGTATTATGAGAAAACTAGCTAAGAATGAAAATTCTTGGACAGGGCAACAATTTCGGGCATTCAACGAAGCCCCCACAATTTTGTTATTAGTTATTGTTTTATTGGCTACATTTAAGAATAATTTACCCCTTGATTTAACTACATGGCTAGTAGCAGGATTGGTAATTTTAATGGCGGCAAGTATTCAGTTATACGCTAAAAAACGTCGTCAAGATAAGGAAAGATTAGCCCAAGAATTGGCTCAAGAAAATTAATTTTGACCTTGGGGTGGGCAATGCCCACCATATAACTATATATTCTAGGCAATAACTTTTATTGTCTGCAAACTACCATCATTTATGCCCGTAATTGTTGCTCCAGAAATAATAACTTTTTGAAGATAATCTAACGCTTTTTTAGTAATTTTTTCCCCCGTCACTAGGATAGGAATACCGGGGGGATAAGCGGAAATCGTTTCTCCACTAATTTGATTTAAACTATCTTCTAAATTAACAACCTTTTTCTCTGCCCACTGGGCTTGGCGAGGAGAAATTACCAACTCAGATTCAAAATTAAGACCATAAAAATTAGGCTGTTTGTTTAATTCTTTTTTGTGATGTTTTGCTAACTTTTTTAGTCCGTCAATTAATAACTTTATATCAGAAATATCATTCCCCATGGAAATAATGAAAGTCAAATTAGTTAAAGATGGCAATTCACAAGTAACACTCAATTCTTCGTGTAAAATTTCATCTGCTAGATAACCAGTTATCCCTAAGCCACTAACATTAACCGTCAATCTAGTAATATCCAAATTATGAAAACTAGGAGTCGGTTTTTGAAATTCAAGCACTCGAAAATAATCTAATTTTTTTATCTTTTTTCTTGCCATTGTCGCCAAAAAAATGGTTTTATTTAATAACTCCTCTCCTTCCCTTGCCATCTGGGTAGTGGCAGACTCCAAAGAAGCTAATAAAAGATAACTAGGACTAGAAGACTGTAATAATTGTAATGCGTTACTAATGCCATCGGGGTTAACTAAATCCCCCTGTAAATGAACCATGGAAGCCTGAGTTAAAGCCCCCAAAACTTTATGGGTAGATTGAATAACAACATCAGCACCGCCATCTAGGGCGCAAGTTGGTAGTTGAGGATGAAAAGTAAAATGGGCGCCGTGGGCTTCATCTACTAGCAAGGGAATATTATAACTATGGGCAACCTTAGCGATTTCTGTTATGTTGCTACAGATACCATGGTAGGTAGGGGAAACAATCATTACGGCTTTGACATCTGTATTTTGTTGTAAAGCTAGTTCGATTTGTTGGGAAGATAATCCATAACAAATATCAAAATTTAGATCATATTCAGGATTAATAAAAATAGGAATTGCCCCTGATAAAACTAAGCCATAAATCACTGATTGATGAACATTTCTCGGTAAAATAATCTTATCCCCTTCTCGGCAAGTTGCCAAAATTGAGGCAATAATTCCACAGGTTGAACCATTAATTAAAAACCATGTTTTTTTTGCACCAAAAGTCTGGGATGCAAATTCTTGGGCTTCTTTGATAACACCTTCTGGGGCGAAAAGATTATCTAATTCTGGTAATTCTGGTAAGTCGGCTTTAAATACCGATTCTCCTAAAATTTTTTTCAGTTCGATATTTGCCCCTTTTCCCTGTTTATGTCCGGGAGCATAAAAGGGTGCATGGTGTTTTTCTAAGGATTTTTTGAGTTGATTTATAAGGGGATTATTCATCGATTACCCCATTATTTCTTGTAGTGCATATTCAAGGGCGATCGCACTGTGAGTCCAATGGGTACCCCCCTGACAAAAAGCGATATAGGGTTCTCGTAAAGGACCATCGGCAGATAATTCGGACGTACTACCATCAATAAAAGTACCCCCAGCCATAATTAAATTACTCTCATATCCTGGCATAGGGGCAGGGATAGGATCAAGATACGAACCCACGGGGGAATACCTCTGAATAGCACGACAAAAGGCAATGAGGGCTTCAGGATTACCAAACTTAACCGCCTGAATAATATCCCGACGGGGGGCCAAAGGTAACGGATTCACCTCATAACCCAACTCAGCAAACACCATGGCAATGAGATGGGTACTTTTGATGGCTTCCCCCACCATTTGCGGTGCTAAAAATAACCCTTGGAAAAGGAGACGATTTTGGTCAAAAGTAGCTCCTCCACTACTGCCAATACCCGGCGCCGTGAGACGACAACAGGCTTTTTCTACCAAATCCTCACGCCCTGCGATGTACCCCCCCGCCGTTACGATAGTCCCCCCTGGATTTTTTATGAGCGAACCTGCCATCAAATCTGCCCCTACTCCAGTCGGCTCAAGGGTTTCGATAAATTCCCCATAACAGTTATCCACAAAACAAATCGTATCAGGATTTTGAGCTTTAACCATCTTCACAATCCTTTCAATGTCTGCTACCGAAAGACTTTTACGCCAAGAATAACCACAGGAGCGCTGAATTAAAACTAATTTTGTTTCTGGTTTTACCGCCGTTTGTAAACCTTCCCAGTCAATTTCCCCAGAGGGAGTTAAATCCAATTCACGGTATTTTATCCCCAATTCCTGGAGGCTTCCTTGCCCCTCTCCCCGAATGCCGATAACTTCTTCTAGGGTGTCGTAGGGATGTCCTGCCACCGCCAACATTTCATCAGCGGGACGTAACACCCCATATAAGCAAGAGGCGATCGCATGGGTACCCGACACTATTTGCACTCTTACGGCACTACTATTCGCCCCCACAACCCTCGCAAAAACCTGATCTAATACCTCTCTCCCAAGGTCATCATGACCATAACCACTTACACTACTAAAATGATGGACTCCCACTTTATATTCCTGAAAAGCACTCAACACTTTATGCAGATTATGCTTAATCTGTTGATCAATTTGAGCAAAGGTAGGAGCTAATTTTTCGGTGGCGGTGGAAATTAATTGAGATGGATTCATTTAGTCTAATTGATAATGGAGAATGGATAATTGATAGTTAGGGTAAATAAAAAAATGGCTGTTACAAAATTTTAGATTTTTTGGCACTTAATCACTGTATTTTAAAAAATGAATATAAATACTCATAAGATACAAAACGCCATGTTAAAGAAAATTTTATACGCCGACTCAGGAAATGGTCACACCCAAGAAATGTTAAAAATTCTACAGGATATTCCTGCTTTTCAAAACTGTGACCTAACTATTTTACACGTTGTTTCCCCCCAAACCACCGCCGATGCCTTGGAAACCAAATGGGAAGAAGGGGGTAAAATTCTTGCAGATATAGTTCAAAATGCTAATATTGACCCTAGCAAGGTGTCAACTATCCTTAAACAGGGTGAACCTAAAGACGTTGTTTGTCAGGTGGCCCAAGAAATTGATGCGGATTTAATTTTGATGGGTTCTCGGGGTTTAAAAAGGTTAGAATCATTTTTGGAAAACTCTGTAAGTCAATATGTATTTCAACTGAGCGATCGCCCCATGCTCTTGGTCAAAGATGATATATATATAAGAAGGATAAAAAGGGTAATGTTAGCCCTAGATAAATCCGAGGCAGCCCAATATGCCCTAGAGTTAACCATTAATATGCTCAAAGACTATCGGGAAGCGGAATTGTATCTAGTCAGAGTTAACCCAGATTTAGATGCAAATGTGGATTTATCGAGAACAGAAATGGAAGAAAATCCCATCCTCGCCCCTGCCCTTGCCCAAGCCAAAAGAATGGGTATCAATGCCCGTTGTATCGTTACGGGGGGTAAACCGGGTAAAAAAATCTGTCAGTTAGCCGAAGATAAAGACATTGATTTATTATTACTAGGCTCTCCAGATCGTCGTCCTTCCATCGCCAAAAGTTTGGTAGATTTAGATCGTTTACTGGGTTCTTCTCTTTCTGATTATATAAGAGTAAATGCCAACTGCCCTGTTTTATTAGTTAGAAAATAAATTTTAGGTTTCAGGTGTTAGGGAAATAGGTCATTAATTCTTCATTCTCAATTCTCCATTATCAATTATTATCATGTCTATAGGCGATCGTTTTAATCGAATTAGAGGCAAAACTAGATTTGTTGTCTCCCGAATTTTTATCCATTTACAGGGGGAAGAAATCGCCCCTTTATTGGGGGTATTAAATGAAAATGCCCGTAATGCGGTGGATGCGGATGGAGATTTGGCGGTGATGGGAGAATGTTTAGTAAATGTGTGCCAGAGTCTGCTTCAGTATCAAAATTTTTGGCGTAGTGCTTCCAATGAAGGGGATGTATTTTGGGATGAGGGAGAAGCGGGAGATTATGTAGAAGAATTGTTTACCGATTCAGCCAATCGTTATCTTTCTCAGCCTGATGTAATGCCCCAAGGTGATGAAAACCAACCTTTATCCCTACCCATAACCGATAATTTACTTGTTATGATCACAGTAGCTTTTGAAGGGGAATCCCCTGATATTGAAACGGATTTGGCGGAATATGATTTCCTTAGTGAAGGGTTAAAAGCCCTTATCAGTCTTAATTATAAGGGAGGATACCGTGCGATCGCACTTCATTTTTCCCCTGCCCGACTAGGAGAAATCCTCACCGAAGAACAAACTATTCTCAACTTTCCTGAATTAATACCTTTATAAATGAGGGAATAGGGAATGGTGACAATATCTTAAATACCCAGTTATCCTCATAATTAAGCAATGCCAAGTTGTTAGATAAAAATCTTTATTCTTTCATCCCTTAAAATTTTTCCCCTATCCCAAACAAAACCTTACTTATAAAGAAATTAAAACACAATCACCAAAATTACAATGTTTAAGAAATTACTAGCCATCTGTTTAGTCATAACCCTCGGTTTTACCACCGTCGCTTGTGGCTCAAATAATGTTGTGCGCACCAGCAATACAAACTTTACCAATAACACCACCCAACCCATTAATAATATTCCCAATGGACAATATCCCGTCCAACAAGCCACCTTTAATGATGTGGATGGAGAATATAACCTAATGCTATTAAACACCCCCTCTGGTAGTCGTCCTAGCTATATGACTACAGACTTGCAAATGGCGAGGTTAACCGATGAAGAAATCGAAGCGGGGAAACAAACCTACGTAGAAATTAACGGTGATGAAGCAGTAATGCACCTTACCGAAGATTTTCGCATTGAATACATCCACAACGAAACCGAAACCGTTACCAATCCTAACACTGGCAGACAAGAAACCGTAATTGTTAGACAACAATCTAGCTTCTGGAGTCCTTTTGCGGGCGCATTGGCAGGACAAGCCATTGGTAGTATGTTATTTCGTCCTCAATATTATGTTCCCCCCGTCTTTCAACCCGGAGTACCCTTACGAGGATTTGGGGGTTATGGTAGTAGTTATACCCAAGCGGTAGATAGTTATCGCAGTAACCATAATACCGTGCCTCCCGTGGAAAGAAATCGTCAGTCCGTACGCACCACCGGCACTATTAGAAATAGTCAAACGGGGGCAGTAAGGGGTAGTACCCTAAGCGGTACAAGGGCGACAGGCTCTGGGGTTGGCTCTAGTAACCTCCGTAATAATGGTACTTCCAACAGCACCACCAGACAGAGAAATAATAGTAGTTTTGGTACTAACCGTAATAACACAAGGAGAGCGCCCGTACGCCGTGCGCCTACCCGTAGTAGAGGTTTTGGGGGCGGCCGTCGTCGTTAGTTAATTTTTATCCTCCACTTTACCCCTTTCCTTTGGGAGAGGGGATTTTTATGGTTATTTAATTACTTTTTAACTACATTCATATCTACAAAAAAATGTGCAGAGCAGATTAAAATGGTATCTACAAATCTTTGAATCATTGATTATTGTTTGCCAAAATGGGTAAAAAATCACCGTCCCCAGCAGGAATAGACAAAATGGTAACGGGAGTTTTACAAACTATCCAAGCCCAATTTAATCTACCAAATATTAAACAAGGTGCGATCGTACCAAAAATAAAACTTAAGAATGGAAGTAATGGCAAAACCCATGAATATCCCCTCCTAGGAGAGCGTTATATCATCGGTAGAAATAAAAATAGTTGTGACATTATTCTTCGCAATCCCATTATCAGTCAAATTCACTGTGCTGTTGAAAAAGATAAACAAACTAATCGATTTAAGATAAAAGATTTACAATCTACCAATGGAATTTACTCGGGCAATAAACGCTACCAATCTGTCACCCTACGCCATAATGATGTTGTCACCCTAGGGCCTCCTGAGTTAGAAGATGTTATAGAGTTATATTTTGATAAACCTCCGTCTAAGTTAGCGTTAATTCTTCGTTACGGACTATTTATTATCACGGGTTTTTTGATGATTTTGTGTGCCATTGTTGTCGTGGCTTGGTCACAATATACCGTTTATCCCATGCCCCAAGGTAACACAGGAGCGACGGTAGTTTATGGAGAGGATGGTGTCACCCCCCTTGCCCCTCGTATTTCTTCCCCCCATCGAGAGTTGGATAATCTAAGGGATTTTTCCCTTTCCCTTCGACAAGCCCTCATCGCCTCGGAAGATACTCGCTACTATTGGCATTTTGGGGTTGATCCTCTGGGGGTATTACGGGCTATTCTTATCAATAAAGGGGATAGTGGCATTAGACAGGGGGCAAGTACCCTTACTCAGCAGTTGGCGCGTAGTTTATATCCTGAAGTGGGTAGGGAAAACAACTTGGCTAGAAAGGTAAGAGAAATGATTGTCGCCACTAAGTTGGAAGCGGTATATAGTAAAGATGAAATCATGAGGGCTTATCTCAATCGGGTTTATTTGGGTATAAATCTTTATGGTTTTGAGGATGCGGCCAGATTTTATTTTGGTAAGTCGGCACGGGATGTTTCTGTGGCGGAGGCGGCGGCTTTGGTGGCTATTTTACCTGCACCTAATGCTTACAACCCTGTACAGGATTATGATACGGCCTTGGGGTTACGGAATCGGATTATTAATCGCATGGTGTCTTTGCGTATGATAACAGAGGATGAGGCAAGTAGTGCTAGAAGATCTCGCATTGAGATTACCCCTGAAGCTAGGGAGACGTTATCTAATATTATTGCTCCTTATTTTTACAGTTATGTTTTTGATGAGGTGCGGATGTTGTTGGGGGCGGATTTGTTACAGGAGGGGGATTTTATCATTGAAACGGGGTTAAATTTTAAGTATCAAACGGAGGCGGAAAACTCCCTTAAGGATTATATCAATACTAATGGATCTCGTTTTGGTTTTGACCAAGGGGCGATCGCCACTATCCACAGCAAAACAGGGGAAATTGTGGCCCTGGTGGGGGGAAAAGACTTCAAAGAAAGCCAATTTAATCGAGCTACCCAAGCCCAACGACAAGCCGCCTCCACCTTCAAAATATTTCCCTACACCGCCGCCCTCGAAGCGGGTATATCCGCCAATAAAACCTATTCCTGCGCTGCTTTACAATGGCAAGGAGTACAGTTTCGCCCCTGTAATAACTTTTCTGCCCCCATCGATATGTTTGTAGGCATGGCAACCTCTGAAAATGCGGTAGCCCTAAGAGTTGCCCAAGATGTGGGTTTAGATAAGGTAGTGGCCACTGCCAAAAAAATGGGTATCAATTCTCCCTTAAATCCCGTACCCGGTTTAGCCCTAGGGCAAAGTGAAGTTAACGTTTTAGAAATGACAGGGGCTTATGCCACCATTCCCAACCAAGGAGTCTGGAATCGCCCCCACGCCATCAAAGTAATTCGAGATGGTAGAGACTGCGAAAATATTGATGAATACCATACCTGTAGAGAAGTATATCGCTTTAATCAGGGGGGATATGAAACCAAACAAGCTATTACTCCCCCCGTAGCCCAAACCATGCACGAAATGTTCAGAAGGGTAGTAACTTCTGGCACAGGTAGAAACGCCAGTATTGGCAGAGGGGAAGGGGGAAAAACAGGTACTAATTCCAGAGGTATCGATTTATGGTTTATTGGCTATAGTACCCAAGATGATTTAACTACGGGGGTATGGTTGGGTAATGATAACAATTCACCCACTAGGGGAGGTAGTGCGCAGGCGGCTTCTTTGTGGGGTAGTTACATGAAAAAGTTACTTTAACTATCAAAATTTCACTCTACTTTCTCAAAGTATTGACTTTCTAATAAAAAGGCTTTTTGGGTAAACCTAATTGCCCAATACCCGCTCGGTTTTGGAGATAAAATAATACCTTCTTCACCGATAGTAATTTCCGATGCTGATTTTAACATGGGCATGGGTTCCGCTGTTTTTAGATATGGGGGTAATTTCGTTACCCTCACTTTGTCTCCAACTCTTAGTGTATTATCCATTTTTATTTATAATCTATTTTATAGTAGTTTTTATAGCGTTTTTCATAATTATGAGATACATTTAGTATTCTCAAGTCCCCCGAATTTGTGGAGGATTTAGGGGGATCATTTTGTACCCCGTAACCATGATAATTACTATACCTCAATTCACCATGATTATTATTGTAAAGGTAGGGAGATATTACTGATTATTTTAAAGTATTGTTTAGCAAAATTAAAAGTATTATATCAATGCAAATAGACCAAAAAATATCTAATTTAAAAATAAAATAATTGCCTGTAAACTACCTATTAAAAAGCCTAGAATACCTCCCAAATTAACGATCGCCTGTAGCTCATTTTTAACAATAGATTGGGTCGCATCCTCTAATTGTTCAGGGGAAGTATCCTTGATACGTTCAATAATAACCTGATCTATGGCTAAAATGGGAATAACTTGAGTTACAATTTTTTCTAAATCTTCTTCTAAATATCGCTCTAAAATTAAAGCCAACTCTTTACTGACAGCGCCCAAAGACGAAGCAACCACCGTGGAAGATTGGAGACGACTGATAATTAAAATCGATACCTTATCCCAGTCAATGGATGAGCTAAAATCTTGTAAAAAATCAACCCCTTTCTCTTGAATATATTGTCTGACTATTTTCCCCGTAGTTTCTCTTAATTGCCTAACCGTTGATACAGGTAAATTTTGTAAAGATAAACTTAAGAAAAACTCTTTTAAACGAGTTCTTACTTCCAATGATAATAATATTTCCTTTATTCTTAAATTAGCTGTTTCTTTCTCCTCAATACAAAAAGTTCTGAGACGCTGTAAAGTATTTTTTATTCCAAATAAATTAGCTACTACCCAATAAGTACCACTGGTTTTTTCCCTAAATCCTTCATCGATAACCGTTATATTTCTATCGGTCAAAAAATTGATTAAATTTTCCCTCAAAAAATCAGGAGAAAAAACAGCCTTCAATAACCAATCAGATAACTGCCTAGCTTGACTTTCTGTTAAAGTAAATTCTAATAAAATACGATCAAAAATTTGGTCTATTTGAGCTTGAAAAAAATCTTCTTTCCTTGCCAAAGCTCTTAATAACTTCGGGAAAGATTCTCCGAATAAATCTTTTAAAACCTCTGCTAAAATACGAGCCGTTTTATTCTCTTTATCCTCTTTAATTTGTTTTAGTGCTAACTGTAATAACCAAGTAATAGCCCCCTCAACCCGTTCCGTTTGCAATAATCTTTTAGCCAATTTTTGCAACTCAGAAGGGGTTAATAATGAACCCATAATAGTATCCGAAACCCTTTTAGCTAATCTCTCTTGATTTCGAGGAATTAAACCGGGGGTAAAAGGAACTCTTTTTTTAAAAAAATATACAGGACGATAGGGACGAAATAGCATATTAATAGCTAAGTCGTTGGTGAAGTAGCCAATTATTGCCCCTGCTGCGGGAGGAAGCACATATTGCCACCAGTTATTAAATCCTAAAAACATTAATTCTTTTTAGTAAATTTTATTTCTTACTTTCTAGTATCAATAAGTATTAAAATACTGTAACTATTGTCGTCAAAAAAAAAGAAGTTTTATTTATTATTTTGTTAAAACTAAGACACCCATTATACCACCTGCTAGGGGGTAATGGATAGCGGAATTGAATCGGGCTTGTTGTCCTAATTTTATTTGTTCTTTTCCTGTGGGAAATCTTTCTAAACTGGGGTTGATATAGGCATATTCAGCGGTAGAGCCAAAATATTGCGCCATGTTGACTACTATATGATCTAAATACCATTTTTGGGCTTGGGCGATTTGGGAATTGGAAGGGCGATGGAAGTCGAGGATGGCAACTTTTGCGTTAGGTTTTAAAACTCGGTGGATTTCTTGGAGGGCGAGGGGTATATCCACTACATTTCTGAGTCCATAACCCATGGTGGCACAGTCAAAACTGTTATCTTCAAAGGGAAGGGTTAATACGTCACTTTCTACCCAATTTATGTTGTTTATAAGGGGTTTTTTTTGTTGTTTTTCTTGGGCAACGGCTAGAAGTTGGGGGGAGAAGTCAACGCCATAAACTTGCCCTTGGGTAATCTGTTTGGCTAAAAGAAAGGTAAGATCACCTGTACCACAACAAAGGTCTAAGCCTTGATGATGAGATTTAGCTTCGCTCCATTTTACTGCCATTTTTTTCCAGATATGGTGAGCCCCAAAACTGAGCCAGTTATTCATTTGATCGTAAATGGGAGCTATATTGTTAAAGATGGTTTGAATTTCTTTGTCGGTGGGTTGGGGGGATGATGTCATGGAGTTTTTTGGTATTTACGGGCTTTTTCGCTATGATTCCATCTAGTGTATCGATTTTTGATTTGTTGTGAGGGAGGTTTTATGGTGAGTTTTGTAGAGTCAAGGATTCGGGTGGCGGAGGGTTTATCATTGTCTGCCATGGGTTGTGGCACTTGGGCATGGGGAAATCAATTTTTGTGGGGTTATACTCCTGAGATGGATGGGGAGTTGCAGAAGGTTTTTAATTTGATGGTGTCTCAGGGGGTTACTTGGTTTGATACGGGGGATTCCTATGGCACGGGGAAGTTTAATGGGCGTAGTGAGTCTCTTTTGGGGCGTTTTTCGTCTGATTATCGGGGTGAGCATAGGGAAGATATTGCGATCGCCACTAAACTAGCGGTATATCCTTGGCGTTTAACCCCTCAATCCATGGTTAATGCCTGTGAAAAATCGGCTCAAAGACTCCAAAAACCTGTGGATTTAGTACAGTTACACTGGCCTCCGACGAAGTATTTTCCGTGGCAAGAAAAGCCCCTTTTAGAGGGTTTGGCGAAGTTATATCATCAAGGTAAGGTAAAAGCCATCGGTTTGTCTAATTATGGGCCTGATAATTTGCTCAAAGCCCATCAATTTTTCCAAGGGCAGGGGGTTAAGATTAGTACATTACAAGTACAGTATTCGTTGCTTTCCACCTATGCTATTTCTGAGTTGGGGTTAAAGGATTTATGTAAGGAGTTAGACATTCAAATCATCGCCTATAGCCCCCTTACGTTGGGTTTATTGACTGGGAAATATAGTTTAGATACCCCGTTACCTAAAGGCTCTCGAAGGTTCTTATTTAAGCGTTTATTGCCTAGTATTCAACCTCTTTTGGAGCGATTAAATGCGATCGCCCTTAAAAATGGTAAAACCATGGCACAGGTAGCTATAAACTGGTGCATTTGTCAAGGTACAATCCCTATTCCGGGGGCAAAAAACTTGAGACAAGCCCAAGAAAATATTGGGGCATTGGGATGGCGTTTAAGGGATGATGAGGTGAAGGAATTAGAGGACATCGCTTTAAATTTAGATCGAAAAATGATCCAAAATATTTTCCAAACTACCTAACTCTCTATTTTTTTGAGGGATGGAGGCACTTCTAAACAATTTTCTTCCATCAAAGTGCGATCGCCCATAATTGTGATAGGATCACCATCAGCCACTATTTTTCCTTGGTTTAGAACTAAAATGCGATCGCATACTTCCCTAATCAACTCCAAATCATGGGAAGAAATAACCTTAGTTTGAGGAGAAGACTGTAAAAAATTGATTAACCTACGCCTTGCCCGTAAATCCAAATTAGCGCTAGGTTCGTCATACAATATTAACTTAGGTTCCATAATAAGTACAGAGGCGATCGCCACCATACACTTCTCACCCCCAGATAACTCATGGGAAAAACGATTTAGTAAATGTTCAACCCCCGTTGCCGTTAATACATCCTGTAAACGCTTTTCTATTTCCTGAGACGATAAACCCAAATTTTCTGCCCCAAAAACAATATCATCCCTTACCTTCAAACAGAATAACTGATCATCAGGATTTTGAAAAATAAAGCCAATGTCAGGATAAAATACCCCTTTTTCTATCTTTTGCTCAAAGAGTAAAATATCTCCCCCATTACTAGATAATAAACCACTAATTAATGAAAACAAGGTAGTTTTCCCCGAACCATTCGCACCTAATAATCCTATTTTTTCCCCTTCATTAATTTTTAGACACAAATTTTCAAAAATATTTTTTTCATGGTACTGAAAATATAACTCTGATATAGATAAAATCGTCATATATAAAATAAAATTACAATTAATTATCAATAAAATATTGATCTAAAAAATAACAACAATGTTTTTACTTATTCGACAAAAACTTTAAATTAAAAGATTTCTAAATGGGTAAGGTGAAGAGCAATAATACTTTTATAAACCATATAAAATTACCATACAATCAACTATACTATGATAACCATAATTATTAGCACTCTATAAAAACTACCAATAAATTAGCACCATGAGGAGAATCAGTTACTATCAATGGGAGCAAATTAGGGAAGAAATAATTCTCCTGTGTATTCAATGGTATATATTTTACTCACTAACCTATGAAGAGCTTCAAGAAGTGATAGCACAACGGGGATTTGCCATTGATAATGACATCATCAATAAATTGGTAGAAGAATATTCTGTCATCGCACAAAAAAGATGGGAAAAAAGTCAAAGAAGACGAAAAAGAGGATGGAGATTAGTAGAAATACCTTTTAAAATCAATTATCGTCGGAAATATCTATATAGAGCTTTAGATGCTCAAGGAAATACTTTAGATTTTATAATTTATCCTAATAGTAATAAGTATAAAGCTCATCAATTTTTTCAGAAAACTATCTCCTCAGATTTAGAAAAGACTAATAAAATTTTATTACAAAAGAAATCAAGACAATCAAAACAACACTATTTTTTATCATCCCTCATTTTCCTTTCAACACTTATATTAGTAGGCTATATTATCCTTGATAACATACCTTTTGATACTGAGTCTATACCCAACAATATTGAAGAGCAACAAAACAACTAAATTAATCCTATAATGAGCAATGCTAAAAAAAATATTTTTCCCCTGGCAGTATTTAAACAACTCCTATAAAAAATTTATTTTTGCTATAGTAAACTTACCATTTGTGTATCATCTAGGTATTATCTTTACATTATTATTTTTAGTTCAACAATGGAAAAATCAATATCAAAAGATCATTAAACAATTTGACAGTAAAATATTATTGACCATTACAATATCGTTCATTATTTCTAGTATCTTTGCTGAAAATTCCTTCGATTCATGGTTAGGACTACCCAACTTTTTACCTTTTTTTGCTCTTTTTTTAGCGGTTAAAACGTTAATTAGAACAACAGAAGATTTAATCCTCTCATCTTTTTTACTAAGTTGCTCCTCTATCTTAATTGTTACGATTGGACTTGGACAGCTATTTTTGAATTGGGAAATTGCGGGAATATTTAGGTCTATTATAGGATGGAGAGTTATTCTCCATGGAAATCCTCCCGATAGGATGTCTGCAATTTTTATTCATGCTAATTTATTGGGTCTTTTTCTTTGTACGAGTTTAACGTTTTGTCTTGGTCTATTATTAATTTCTCAGCCAAAGTTTAAATTCAAAATATCAGCTAAACAAAATTTTTACAATATTAAACAAAGATGTTTAAATATACTTAATAATCATAATAATATTCGTTATTTTCTTTTTTTAACGATTATATTTGACCTCGTAGGAATTTATTTTACTAACTCTCGGATGGGTTGGATAATTACAATTTTCATTTTTATTAGTTTTTCTATTTATTGTCATTGGTACAAAATATTACAAATAATAACAATCGGGGGAATAGGAATCAGCTGGGCTTCATTTGGAAATCTTCCCGGACAATCAATTATGCGTCAAATTGTCCCTCCTTATCTATGGTTAAGATTATCAGATCAAATGTTTCCCGATCGCCCCTTAGAAACCCTCAGAATAACGCAATGGCAATTTACATGGGGGATGATAGGCGATCGCCCTTTATTCGGTTGGGGGTTGAGAAATTTCGATTATATGTACCATAAAACCTACGATATATTTATGGGGCATCCCCACAATTTATTTTTTATGTTAGGAGCAGAAACTGGATTAATTGGACTAATATTAATGTGCTATTTTGTTGGCAATATTTTATATCAAGGAATTAAAAAATTAATATTATTTAAACTAAGTAAAAAACAAGCATTAATTATGTTCACCTATCTAATAAGTTTTGGGAATTATATCCTTTTTAACTTATCAGATAGCAATATTTTTGACCTAAGATTAAACCTCATTAGCTGGATAATTTTAGGTAGTATAGCGGGTGTTAATGAGCAACTTAACCACGAGCATTATAATCAGCAATGGCAAGGCGAATTTGTTCAAGGCGACGACGATTAACCCCCAAATCAGACTCCCCCAACCGAGAAGCCGAGCGCACCTCAATCACTGATTCATTTTCAGGAAAATAAAACTCAGCATCATCCACAAAACCCATAATCTTACTACGAGATTCCGTGCGAATATAGTCCTCGGTTTCTGTCACCACCACAGTATTGGGTACCACAGACAAAACCTTTAACAAAGTATCCCTAGCCGTTTCCATATCAGAATCATAGCTAATGGGTTCAATATAGTGGGTTTCATCCGCCGACTCATTACTCACCACACAATTAGGAGTTTGGGGGCAAGAAGTCAAATGTCCTTGGGATACCCCTAAATTTTGAGGTACAGCCCCCTCAAAGTGAAAAATAGATGCAAAAGGACCATATATAAAAAAAAGTACGATTAATGAACTTAAAAAACCAGTAAAAGCAATCATTATTGATGGGCAAGTAGTTTACATATCAGATTCTAACAACGGGCATCATAAATTACCAAAGGTCACAATTTTCCCGTAAACTAAAATGGTTGCCATTACCGATAATAAGATGGTCTAAAATGGGAATACCTATAATATTAGAAGACTCTAACAACTTTTCCGTTAGTAGCATATCCTCCGAAGAAGGCTCTAAATTACCCGACGGGTGATTGTGAGCAATAATAATATTAGTAGCAGATTGACGAATAGCCTCCCGAAAAACTTCCCGAGGATGGGCAAGGGTTTCATTGGCAATGCCCACAGTAATTACATGGTTACCAATTAAACTATTTTTACTATCTAACAATAGCACCGCAAAACGTTCTTGAGATTGCCACATCAAATCATGGCTAAAAGCAGAAGCCGCCGCTTGGGGGCTATCGATAATTGCCCGTGCATGGGGGCGAAACTGAAAAGTTCTTTTTCCTAGCTCTACCCCCGCTAAAATTGTGGTAGCCTTAGCAGGACCTACTCCCGGAATAGTCATTAACTCGATGGGAGAAATATCCCTTAAAACATCTAATGGATCTCTTTGGTTTAAACTAAGTTGATTGAGGATATATTGCCCCAAACCCACCGCTGATAACTTCCCTTTACCTTGCCCTGTGCCTAATAGTATTGCTATCAACTCCGCTGTTGATAGGTTTTTTGCCCCACTTTCCATTAACCTTTCCCGGGGGCGCTCGCTCAGGGGTAAATCCGCTATCCTTAGATGATAAACCATTGTGATGAATGATTTTATATTATTGAAGACTTATTTTTAATAATAATCTTATTATTCAGTCAACAATTTTTTATTCTTTAGTATCAATTTTTAACATATTGGTTGTCTTTTTAGCTGTGGATAGCCGCCGAGACAATTTAATTTAGAATCATTATCCATTATCAATTATCAACTATCAATTACTATCCCCCTTGTCAAGGGATAACTTATACAGTTAGAATAGATAGTCTGAATATCTAGGAAGAAATCCTAAGTTAAACTATATAAAGTAAATAATCATAAGTATAAGATAGTGGCTAACTCTAAATCAGCAATCAAGAGAATACAAATCAACGAACGTAACCGTATGCGTAATAAGACTTACAAGTCTGCGGTTAGAACCCTAATGAAAAAATATTTCCAAGCAGTAGAAGTTTATTCCTCTAATCCTAACGAAGATCAAAAGAAAGTGGTAGATGCTTCCATGTCTGCTGCCTACAGCAAAATTGACAAAGCTGTAAAAAGAGGAGTATTCCACAAAAATAATGGAGCCAGAAAAAAAGCTAGACTAGCTAAAGCTCTAAAAAGTGCTGCATCTCAGTCAGCTTAAAATTTGTTACAACCATTTTCCAGTGCTAATGGGGTGGTCTAATGGTGTTGTTTTGTCTGCCCATGGGATTATGGAGCAGGTTACGCCCGATCGCCCTTATATTATGGTGTAAAATTATAAAGATAAGAAGTTAATCCCTGAAGTAAAAAAAACAAGGTTATGCAATTAATAGATACCCATGTTCATGTCAACTTTGACAAATTCAAAGGGGATTTAGAAGAGGTTTGCCATCGTTGGCGAGAAAAAGGAGTAAGTAAATTAGTTCATTCCTGCGTCCATCCCGATGAATTTGAAATCATCAAACAACTATCTTTACAGTTTCCAGAAATATACTGCTCCGTAGGTTTACATCCCCTAGACATCAAACGCTGGGAAGGGGAAACCACCGCTCAAAAAATTCTCGGTTTTGCCCAATCTTTTTCTAAGGTAGTAGCCATTGGTGAAATGGGACTAGACTTTTATAAAGATGAGGAAAACGAACTACAAAAGGAAGTATGTTGGCGACAACTAGAAATTGCCCATCAACTCGATAAACCGATTATCATTCACTGTCGAGATGCCGCCGTGGCAATGGCTCAAATACTGAGGGAGTTTTTTGAGAGCAAAGGGAAAGTAAACGGAGTGATGCACTGCTGGACGGGAAATCCAGAGGAAACCCAGTGGTTTTTAGACCTAGGGATGTATGTGAGTTTTAGTGGTGTAATTACCTTTAAAAATGCCCACAGCGTCCATGAGAGTGCCAAAATAGTACCCTCCGAGCGTCTTTTAATTGAAACCGACTGCCCCTTTTTAGCCCCTACCCCCTACCGAGGTAAACGGAACGAGCCTTCCTACGTCCTCTATGTAGCCCAAAAACTAGCCGAGCTAAGAAATGAACCCCTAGAGGCGATCGCCTCTTACACCACCGCTAACGCCCATAAACTGTTCAAACTGTAAAACCTTTTCCTGCAAAATAAAAAATATAAGGCCAAAGGAAAAGCCAAAACCAGCTAAACAAACGGCAAAAGAAGCGTTATGATGAGTAAACGCTGTTTTATTGCCCCATCGAAACACCAGAATCAAAAACCTGAAACCGACTTATGAGAACCCAAGAACTGTTACCCGATTTAATCGAAATTCAACGCTCTAGCTACAAATGGTTTTTAGAGCATGGCATTATTGAAGAACTCAACAGTTTTAGCCCGATTACCGACTATGCAGGAAAATTAGAACTACAGTTTATCGGTGAGAAATATCGCCTCAAAGAACCAAAATACGACATCGAAGAAGCAAAAAAAAGAGAAGCTAGTTACGAAGTCCAAATTTACGTCCCCACCCGTTTAATGAACAAAGAAACCGGGGACATCAAAGAACAAGAAGTATTTATTGGTCAATTGCCCCTCATGACCGATAGAGGTACATTCTTAATTAACGGTGCAGAAAGGGTTATTGTTAACCAAATCGTGCGATCGCCCGGGGTATATTTTAAATCAGAACTAGACAAAAACGGTAAAAGAACCTACTCCGCCTCCGTAATACCCAACCGAGGAGCATGGTTAAAATTTGAAACCGATAAAAATGGTGTGGTATGGGTAAGAATCGACAAAACCCGCAAAATTACCGCCCAAGTGCTACTCAAAGCCATGGGACTGAGCGATCGTGAAATTTTAGATCGTTTCCGTCATGCCGACTTCTACCAAAAAACCATGGAAAAAGAAGGCAACCCCAGCACCGACGAAGCCTTAATGGAATTGTACCGTAAACTAAGACCGGGCGAACCCCCCACCGTCAGCGGTGGTCAAGCCCTCTTAGAAACCCGCTTTTTCGACCCCAAACGCTATGACCTGGGTAAAGTTGGCCGCTACAAAATGAACAAGAAACTGCGGTTGAGCGTTTCCGAAAACATGAGAGTATTAACCATCGATGATATTCTTTCCACCGTCGATTATCTCATCAACCTAGAATTTGACATCGGTAGTACCGACGACATCGACCACCTTGGCAACCGCAGAGTAAGAAGCGTAGGAGAACTACTACAAAACCAAATCCGAGTCGGTTTATCTCGCCTAGAGCGCATCATCAAAGAAAGAATGACCGTGGGAGATCCTAACACCCTTAGCCCCACCGCCCTAGTGAATCCCAAACCCCTCGCTGCGGCCATCAAAGAATTTTTTGGCTCCTCCCAGCTATCCCAATTTATGGATCAAACCAACCCCCTAGCGGAATTGACCCACAAACGTCGTATCTCCGCCCTAGGTCCTGGGGGCTTGAGCCGTGATAGAGCAGGGTTTGCCGTCCGTGACATCCATCCTAGTCACTATGGGCGTATTTGTCCTGTGGAAACTCCTGAAGGACCCAACGCAGGGTTAATTGGTTCCTTGGCAACCTATGCCCGTGTGAACGAATATGGCTTTATTGCCACCCCGTACTATAAAGTAGAAAACGGTAAAGTGCGCTGGGACTTAACCCCCGAATACCTCACCGCCGACGAAGAAGACGATAAAAGAGTAGCCCCCGGAGATCTTTCCACCGACGAGGAAGGATACATCTTAGGGGAAAGCGTACCCATTCGTTACCGTCAAGAATTTTCCACCACCAGCCCAGATCAGGTGGATTATGTAGCCGTATCCCCCGTGCAAATCGTATCCGTGGCTACCTCCATGATTCCCTTCCTCGAGCATGATGACGCTAACCGCGCCCTAATGGGATCTAACATGCAACGTCAAGCCGTACCCCTTTTACGTCCCGAGCGCCCCTTAGTCGGTACAGGACTAGAAGGACAAGCAGCCCGAGATTCTGGGATGGTAATCGTCTCAAGGGATCATGGTACCATCAGCTATGTGGACTCGAAAACCATTAAATTAGTTACCAAAGAAGGACTAGAAATTGTTTATAACCTTCAAAAGTACGAACGCTCCAACCAAGATACTTGCTTAAACCAACGCCCCCTGGTAGATGAAGGAGAAGAAGTAGTACCCGGTCAGGTATTAGCCGATGGCTCCGCCACCGAAGGAGGAGAACTAGCCCTTGGTCAAAATATCACCGTAGCTTATATGCCCTGGGAAGGTTACAACTACGAGGATGCTATTTTAATCAGTGAAAGACTGGTACAAGAAGATGTTTATACCACCATTCACGTGGAAAAACACGACATCGAATCCCGCCAAACCAAGCTAGGGCCTGAAGAAATTACCAGAGAAATCCCTAACGTCGGAGAAGATGCCCTCTCCAATCTCGATGAAAATGGGATCATCCGTGTGGGTGCATGGGTAGAAGCAGGGGATATTTTGGTAGGTAAAGTTACCCCCAAAGGAGAATCGGACCAACCCCCCGAAGAAAAACTATTACGAGCCATTTTCGGTGAAAAAGCCAGAGATGTAAGAGATAATTCCCTTCGTTTACCCAACGGTGAAAGGGGCAGGGTAGTATATGTTCGTGTCTTTACCCGAGAGCAAGGGGACGAGTTACCCCCCAACACCAATATGATTGTCAGGGTGTATATCGCTGAAAAACGTAAAATCCAAGTGGGAGATAAAATGGCAGGGCGCCACGGTAACAAAGGGATCGTCTCCCGCATCCTCCCCCGGGAAGATATGCCCTACCTACCCGACGGAAGCCCCGTGGACATCGTTCTTAACCCCCTTGGAGTACCTTCTCGGATGAACGTGGGTCAGGTGTTTGAGTGTCTTTTAGGTTGGGCTGGGGAACACCTCGGCTACCGTTTCAAGATGACTCCCTTCGATGAAATGTATGGGGAAGAGGCATCCCGTAATACCGTTAATGGTTTGCTCCGTGATGCGGCGAAGAAACATAACAAAGATTGGGTCTTTAATGAGAAGCACCCCGGGAAAATCCAAGTTTATGATGGACGTACGGGAGAGCCTTTTGATAACCCTGTGACCATCGGTAAAGCCTATATGTTGAAACTGGTTCACCTAGTACAGCACAAAATCCATGCCCGTTCCACTGGTCCCTACTCCCTTGTTACCCAACAACCCTTGGGCGGAAAAGCTCAACACGGTGGGCAAAGATTTGGGGAAATGGAAGTATGGGCATTGGAAGCCTATGGGGCGGCTTATACCCTACAGGAGTTGTTAACGGTTAAATCCGATGATATGCAGGGACGTAATGAGGCGCTAAATGCGATCGTGAAAGGTAAATCCATTCCTCACCCCGGAACCCCTGAATCCTTCAAGGTATTACTCCGTGAGTTACAATCTCTTGGTTTAGATGTTTCTGTTCATAAAGTGATTGATGGTAGTGAACACGTTGAAATTGATTTGATGGATACTACCCAAAGAGCACCAAAACGTCCTACCTACGAAAACCTTGCTAGTCTTGGTCAAGAGGATGATGAATATTAGAATCCATCCTAACCGTTAATTTCTTTCGGGAGTAAGTATAAACTTTTAGGGGAAAGTTAGTGGTCATCAAGAATTAAACCCTGACTCTTCCTCTTTCAAAACTTTCCTTTGTCAAAGGTAAATCAGACCCAGTACCCATTACCAACCAGTAAAGATGATGTCTCAACATAAAGAACAAAACAAAAAACCCCAAGTTTTCTACAACAGAATTATTGATAAAGGGGCTTTAAAAAAATTAATTGCTAAAACTTTTACTGAATTCGGCTCTGCCCGTTGTGCGGCGGTATGTGATCAGTTAAAAACCATGGGTTTCCATTATGCTACCCAAGCAGCGGTATCTATCAGTGTGGAAGATTTGAAGGTACCTGATGCCAAAAAAGAGATGTTGGCGGAGGCAGAAACCACCATTAAAACCACTATGAATCGTTATGCCAATGGGGAGATTACTGAGGTAGAACGTTTCCAGAAGGTAATTGACACTTGGAATGATACTTCTGAATCCCTTAAAGATGAAGTGGTTCGTAACTTCCGTCAATCAGATCCCCTCAACTCTGTATATATGATGGCGTTTTCTGGGGCAAGGGGTAACATTAGCCAAGTACGTCAGTTGGTTGGTATGCGGGGCTTGATGGCTGATCCTCAGGGGGAAATTATTGACTTACCCATTAAAACTAATTTCCGTGAAGGTTTAACGGTTACTGAATACATTATTTCTTCCTACGGTGCAAGAAAAGGTCTAGTAGATACGGCATTACGTACCGCTGACTCGGGTTATCTTACCCGTCGTTTGGTGGATGTATCTCAGGATGTAATTATCCGTGAAACCGATTGTGGTACCCATAAAGGGGTCTGGATCGAGCCTATGAAAGATGGCGATCGCACCTTAATTCCTTTAGGGGATCGTTTATTAGGTCGTGTATTAGCCGATGATGTGGTACATCCTATTACTGGGGAAGTAATTGCCCTACGTAATCAAGCCATCGACCAAGACTTAGCAAAAATTATCGGTAACACCGTAGAAAAAGTAAAAGTAAGGTCTCCTCTAACTTGTGAAACCGCCCGTTCCGTGTGTCAAAAATGTTACGGTTGGTCCCTCGCCCATGGAGAATGGGTAAATATGGGAGAAGCCATCGGCATTATCGCCGCTCAGTCCATCGGGGAGCCCGGTACCCAGCTTACCATGCGTACTTTCCACACTGGGGGGGTATTTACTGGGGAAGTTGCCCAACGGATTACTAGCCCCGTAGCAGGAAAAGTTAAATTTGATAAAAAATTAAAGGTTAGGGAAAATCGTACTCGCCACGGTGATCAAAAACTATTGGTCGAGGTAAACGGTAACTTAATCATTGGAGATCAAAAAGTTCTTGTACCCATCAACAGTTTACTCGCAGTAAGGGAAGGAGATGAAGTAGAAAAAGAACAACTCCTCGCCGAAGTAATGCCCCAAAAAACCCGATCCACCGAAAGGGTTACCAAGGATGTATCCTCTGACTTGGCAGGGGAAGTAATTTTCCAAGAAGTAGATCCCCTCACCACCACCGACAGGCAGGGTAACAACACCATCACCGCCTCCCGTAACGGCTTAATTTGGGTACTTTCTGGGGAAGTTTACAACCTTCCTCCCAATGCTGAACCTGTGGTCAAAAACGGCGAAAAAATTAAAAAAGGTTCCGTGTTAGCCGAGAGTAAACTAAAAACCAAGAGTGGCGGGGTATGTCGCCTAGAAGAAGGTAGTCGAGAAATCGAAATTATTACCGCTTCGGTTTCCCTCGATCAAGCCGATATATTCCTCGAACACCATGGCAGTCAACAACAATACGTAATCCATACCCCTAGGGGCGATCGTTTTGCCCTGAAAGTTAGCCCCGGGACCAAAGTTCAAAACAATCAAATCGTAGCCGAATTAATCGATGACACCTTCACCACCGAAACTGGGGGGATCATGCGTTATGCAGGGCTAGAAACTGGCCGTGGGAACAAAAAACAAGGCTATGAAGTAACCACCGAAGGAACCCTTATCTGGATTCCTGAAGAAAGCCACGAAATCAACAAAGACATCTCCCTATTGATGGTGGAAGATGGGCAGTATGTGGAAGCAGGTACCGAAGTAGTCAAAGACGTATTCTGTCAATCCAGTGGTATTGTGGAAGTAATTCAAAAAAATGACATCTTAAGGGAAATCATCATTAAACCAGGTAAGCTATACATGGACTTAGATCCAGAACATATGGCAACCATGGAAGATGGTACTATCCTTTCCCCCGGTACAGAAATTCTCCCTGGAGTCACCACCGAAGATGAGTGCATTACTGAATTTGTAGATACCAATGAAGGGGTAGGTTTATTACTACGTCCCATGAAACAGTATGAAGTAATTAACACCACCCAATCTCCTTCCCAAGAATCCTTAAATAGTGCCGGGGGCAAAATTAACCTTCGTCCCGTACTACGTACCTTCTTCAAAGATGGTGAAAGGGTTAAAAGTGTTGAAGGGGTACAATTAGTTACTACCCAACTCGTCCTCGAAACCACCGAAGGCATGAGTGCTGACATTGAGTTAATCGAAGATGAAAACGAAGCTGATTGTTTCCGCTTACAAATCGTAGTTCTCGAATCCGTCATGCTACGCCGTGAGCTTGAAACCGAGCCCAACATCGTCACCACCGTAACCATCACCGATGGACAGGAAATTATGCCGGGGGATGTGGTTGCCACCACTCAGATTCTATGTCAAGAAAACGGTATTATCCGTGGTATCCGTGAAGGGGTAGAAGCCATTCGTCGTATCCTCGTAGTCAGAGAAAATGACATCGTCGAGATTGAAACGGAAGGTAACTTACTCAAAAAAGAAGGAGACTTCGTCACCCAAGGAGAGTTAATCGCTGAGGGAGTAAAAGCCCCTGACTCGGGATATGTCATGGAAACCGAAGGTAATAAAATTAGTTTACGCCATGCCCGTCCTTACCGTGTGTCCACGGGAGCTATTTTACACATTGAACAGGGTGATTTGGTACAAAGAGGTGACAACCTCGTACTATTGGTATTTGAAAGGGCAAAAACTGGGGACATCGTCCAAGGTTTACCGAGAATTGAAGAACTATTGGAAGCCCGTAAACCCAAAGAACCAGCTATTCTTGCCCGTCGCCCTGGGGTGTGTCAGGTGGAATACAAGGATGATGAGGCCATTGATGTTAAAGTCATTGAGGATGATGGTACTATTTCGGAATACTCCCTAGGACCTAACCAAAATATTATTGTGGGTGATGATCAAAGGGTTAGTACGGGGGATTCTTTATCCGATGGTTTAGTTAGCCCCCATGAATTGCTAGAAGTCTTTTATGACTATTATAAAGAGCAGATGGGTGCTTATGATGCGGCCTTGGGTGCCATGCAGAAGGCTCAGTTATTCTTGGTGAATCAAATTCAAGGGGTTTATCAATCTCAGGGTATTGATATTTCTGATAAACACATCGAAGTGATTGTACGTCAGATGACTTCTAAGGTTCACATTGATGATGGTGGTGATAGTATTCGTTTACCAGGTGAGTTGGTAGAGTTGCGTGATATTGAGAAAGATAATGAAACTTTATCTCTCACAGGGGGCGCTCCCATCGAATATACTCCTAAATTAATGGGTATTACTAAATCTAGTTTGAATACCGATAGTTTCATCTCGGCGGCTAGTTTCCAAGAAACCACTAGGGTATTAACGGAGGCTGCTATCGAAGGTAAGTCTGACTGGTTAAGAGGTTTGAAAGAAAACGTAATTATCGGGCGTTTGATTCCTGCGGGTACAGGGTTTAATGCCTATGATGAGAATATGGACTGGGAAGATACCGAGGTAGGCGCTGGTAATTCTAATTATCTTGGCATTGATGATGTTAGTGCGGAGTATGAGGAACAAAATTATATTATTCCTGACTCTGAGGATGTCATTATCGATGATAAAACTGCCCGGGCTTTATCTCCTGAGGATGCGGCTATTATGGATGATGATCTAATTGATGATAATTATCAAAGTTAGTTATTTGTCCCATGTCGTAAACTAAAAACAGATAGGCATGGGATGGGGCTTTTGGTGAGCTTACATGGTTTGGAAAAAGCCCCTTATCTATGATTTTTGAGCAGAAGTCTTCATCCATCATTAAGTGTCATGAAAAATATAGTCGAAATTAAAAAATTACAAAAAAGCTACGGTGCCATAGAAGCAGTAAAGGATATTTCTTTTTCGGTACAAAGTGGGGAAATTTTCGGCTTATTAGGGCCTAATGGGGCTGGAAAAACTACCACTATCCGTTGTTTGACTACCCTTGCTCAACCTGATGGGGGAGAAATTCGGGTGGATGGGGTTTGTGCTATGAAGCAACCTAAGCAGGTACGACAAAAGCTGGGTTATGTGGCGCAGGAGGTGGCTATTGATAAGATGTTGACGGGGCGTGAGTTGTTACAGTTACAATCGGCTCTGTATCATCTTCCTTCTAAAATAGCTTCCCAAAGAATTGAGCAGTTATTGGATTTGTTAGATTTACAAGAATATGGCGATCGCAAAAGCGGTACTTATTCCGGGGGTATCCGTAAAAGATTAGATTTGGCTTCGGGATTATTACACCAACCCCAAGTATTAATTTTGGATGAGCCTTCGGTGGGTTTGGATATTGAGAGTCGGATGATTGTTTGGGAATTTTTAAAAGAGTTGAAAAAGGCTGGTACTACGGTATTAATCACCAGTCATTATCTGGAGGAGGTTGATGCTTTGGCAGATCGCCTTGCTATTATTGATAGGGGGGTGGTAATAGCTGAGGGTACCCCTTCTAGTTTAAAGGATAGGATAGGGGGCGATCGCATTACCCTGCGTATTAAGGAGTTTTTACCTACCAATGAAGCCCAAGACAGTAGAGAAAAATTAACTCAACTGCCCTTTGTCAAAGAAATCATTATTAACCAAGCCCAAGGGAATTCCCTTAATTTGGTGGTTGCCCCCAACAGTAACCCCATAAGTCAGATAGAAAATACCCTCAAAGAAATGGGTTTACCTCTCTTTAGTATCAGCCAATCACGCCCTAGCCTTGATGATGTTTACCTAGCAGCGACGGGGCGCACCCTTTTGGATGCAGAAATGGAAGCTGTAACCAAACGGGATTTGAAAGCCGAGAAAAAACAAGCGATGAAGAGTAAGTAGAAAAATGGACAATTAAGACATTCCCCATCTCCTTAATACCTTATCTGTAGAGTTACAGAGGCGCTCACCTCTTGCTCTCCTCCCACCACAGGAGTAGAATCCATACTAGAGTATAAAGTGCGATCGTTCATACTTTCCATCATCAAAGGACGAGGGCTATTTGCTCCATTAATATTAATAGTAATTACCTCTTGGGGAGTTAAATTTAAAGCCCTCAATACCGCTTGAGCTTGTCTTTGAGCGTCATTGGTAGCCTTTTCCAAGGCTCTGCCTTGGGCTTGATTGATGGCGGTTTCTGTGGCAGTAAAACTCACATTATCGATACGGGTAGCACCTACATTAACAGTATCATCTAAAATACCACCGACCCTATCAATGGCTGTCTCAAAACTAACCATGTTCGTAGCTGTATAGTTTACCAACCTACGTTGATTATCATCATAGGAATAATTAGGACGTAATTGGATACCTCTGGTTTTTAATTTATCAACATTATTAGAGCGTAATATTTCCAGTAAAGCAGTGGTACGCTGGGCTACTTCCCGTTGAATTTCGGCAGGATTTTGTCCTTCTATTTCCACCCCCATTTGCACCGTGGCGATGGTGGTAGCGATGGATTCCGTGCCTTGCCCTGTGACAGTAATAGTTTTCATAATTTGTTCTTGTGCTATAACTGGTGATGCAAGCATCATAGTTGAGATGCCCAGGGGTAAAAGGGTTTGAATAGGCTTGATAAAAAACATTATTTTATAGTTTATGAATGAGTATTGATGGCATGGCTTTTCCATTCTCCCGATGGAATCAAAACACCTCGGAAAAATTCAATTTTTTCTTTGGTCATGAAATAAGTCCATGCTTCATCTATAGGGTAATCGTTTTCATCATAAACCGTTATCTTTTCTCTTTGATAATCATTGAAATGGGGTTCTCTATTTTCTTGATAACCTTCTAATTTATCAATGCCTTCGAGGACAGATGAGTCAGCAAAGGTGAGTAAATATCCTTGTACCTTGTTGTCACTTTTAATCATGGCAGGATAACCCAAGGACAGGGAATATATATCTCCGTATGTCCAGCATTTTTGTTCATCAATAGTCTTTCCTGCACAGTGCAAATAATAGTTCACCCCTTTAGGTTTTAGGGTACCATAAACAAAAATTTTCATGGTTTTTTAATTTTGTTACTATCCTATTTTTGGTCAATTTTATGATAGCCGTAGATTTTGAAAATGAGTCAATAAAGTTCTCAGGACATCATTAGCGGTGGATGCTTTGCTATATAATAATTACCTACTGATTTGCAAAGGGGATGTTTTGATGAGTCAAGGGCAGATGGTGAGCCAATCTGATTATATTTTAGATGCAAAAAATTTATCAAAGAGTTTTGGTGGACTTAAGGCTGTTGACAATGCCAGTATTCGGGTAGATAGGGGGGCGATTACGGGGTTGATTGGCCCTAATGGTGCGGGAAAAAGCACTTTATTTAATCTCCTCTCTAATTTTTTGGTGGCGGATGAAGGAGAAATTATTTTTGATGGACAGGTTATTAATAAAATGACTCCCCATCGCATTGCGAGGAAGGGATTTATTCGTACTTTTCAGGTAGCGAGGGTGTTATCTCGGTTGACGGTGTTGGAAAATATGTTATTGGCGAATCAAACTCAAAAGGGGGAAAATTTACTACGGGTTTTTGTGCAACCCCATAAAATTAGGCAACAGGAAAGGGAAAATAAAGAAAGGGCGATCGCCATTCTCGAATCCGTGGGGTTACTGGAAAAAGCCCATGATTATGCTGGGGCATTGTCTGGGGGGCAACGAAAGTTATTAGAAATGGCTCGAACTTTAATGACTAATCCTAAACTGATTTTACTTGATGAACCTGCGGCGGGGGTAAATCCTACCCTGATTAATCAAATTTGTGAACACATTGTCACATGGAATAAACAGGGAATCTCTTTTTTAATCATTGAGCATAATATGGATGTGATTATGTCTTTGTGTAATCATGTGTGGGTATTGGCTGAGGGTTCTAACTTAGCGGATGGTACTCCCGAATTTATTCAATCCAATGAGCAGGTTTTGGAGGCTTATCTGGGGGGATAAATATAGCAATTACTATGCTTATGAAATACAAAATGATCCCCCTCAATTTCCCTCATTGAAAATATCAGACAGACCCCATGAGTATAAGAAACCCCTATCATAAAAATGTACTTTATTTTGTTCTTAATAATCACATTATATGTATATACTTATTTTGATTAAAAAAGAGCAGATATATAAACATAAAAAAAACTCCAAATCATTGCTTAGTAAGTGTTGTAAAGTCATTAGTTATTATAATTAAATAAATCGATTAATTTTATGTTTTTTTTTTGTAACAATGTGATCCTTTTTGTAAAGTGACTGGGTAAAGTATGTCCATACACAAAATCAAATATTAAATTATTTGTTAAATTCATGAAAAAACTAAGTCTTGCTTTGGGTTTGTCTGCTTTCGCCGCGGGTGGTGTTTTAGTTAATGCTCCTTCCGCCATGGCCCAATTTCTGGATGTGGGTTCTGGTGGGATCGCTGCTAGTGCAAGTTTTACACTGGGTGGTGTTAGTCAAGACATAGACACACCTAGTGTAACCTCCGTATCAACGGCGATCGCCATTGGTAAATCCTCCGCAGTTGCAGGTGCAGCGGCTGGTTTATTTGGCGAAAGTGGAACCATTGCTATTGCCATCGGTACTGGAGGAGAGATTGACGGTCCTCTTATTACAATCACTCAAGAAGATGCTAACACATTAGGTACTGCTCAAGGAAATAACGTAGGTCTTGGATTTATTGATTTAAATGCAATTGAAGGAGATTTCTCTGGTGGTTTTAACGATTTCGATTTAGATTTCCTCTTTCCCTTCTAGTAATAGAACTTAGACCAGTATTTATCTACATCACCGCCTTTACTTAATGAGGCAGTGATCGTCTGAGGAATAGTAAACCCGCATTAACAACTTATTGACGGATTTCCTAACTAAACCGCAGGGCAGGGGGTTTAACTCCTTGTCCTATTCCAGTCTCCATAAACATTTTTTTCTTGTTCTCTCAATCCTCCACGAGAAATTAACGAGCGCCAAAACCATCAAACCAATTTAAACTTCTTCACCGTGAGTATCCATTCTTCAAAATTAGCTATATTAACTGGATTTCTATTCTTTTGCAGTGGTCAAAGGTCTGTTTTTGCTCAAGATACATCACCTCTACCATTTTTTGTTGCTGACAACCCCGTAGAAAATCCAGATCCTGCCCCATCAGAAGGGGATGAAGAGGAAACCATATCCCCAGAAGAAGAACAGGGAGATATAAACTACATTATTACTCCAAGGGTAGTGGATGAAGACAGAGTACCATTGATTTTTACTACCTTTCCTTTAAATGGTTTTTCCCTTAACCATAAGTTAGATTTTAATCTTGAAACGTCCTATCAAACGGGGGAAAACTCAAGCAGTAATTTATTTTTGGATGCGGTTTATAAAATAGATGGTAGTACCGTCCAAAGTTTGACTCGGGATAATGTGTTTACATCGGATTATCGAGCTACCTATGGAAGAGTAAGAACTCTTAATCAGGGTAGAGATATAAGTATTACTTTTACAGAACCTCAAACCATGGTGGGTTTTGGCATTCAGCAGACTTTCTCTGGAGACTGTTCCATTGTGGGAGTAGTACCCCAAAATCCGAATTCCCAGTGTAGCTTTTTACCCGCATTGGTGACCGATAGAAGTAGTTTTGATGAAGACCTTCAGCCCAGAAGAATTGAACAAAGGGGCAATATTGGTCAAGAAATTACTCCTGAAAATTTAGCTATTCTTAGTTTACCCGGCTTTCAAAACAGGGGTATTAATGGAGAAACTTTTGGTTTAGATTTAGTGTTCCCCAATGTGGGCAGATTTCCGGGCAATAGTCTTGGGGATGAGACTTTTGTCGAAAGGAGAGAGGAGTTTAATAATACTTTAGCGGGGGGAATTTACCGCACTAGGCAGGTGGTGAGGACCAATGCTGATGAAGCGGTTTTAGGACGTACTATTTATGGTGGTAATGTAATTCTTGAGGATAATAATTTTATATTAAATACTGTTGTAGGGGCATTGGCTCAGTTTCTACCTGAGATAGATCCAGCTCTCCAAGGCACAGAACAGAGTACAAATACAGCTGTTCACCAAAATTTATTTCTTGCTGCCAATAATGCTCGTATTCCCCGTGATAGTCTAGTTATGTATCATGGGGGAGTGGGTAAAATTGACCATCCTTCTTTAGAAAATATCCAAAATATCTCAGAATATAAACCAGTAGGAACATTTAATGGAGTCTGGCTAGGTTTATCCCCCGTCCGCACCAGAAGTTTAGATACCACCACATCTATTAATTTTATTAATGACCAAATCAGAGGAGGCATTGCTGGGGGAGAAGGGGGTGCAAATACCAATATTAGTTTTGTGACGGCGGCCAATGAAAATGTCATCAATTCTGCTGGTTTAACCAGTTTTTATATTCAGGCTTATTTATCGTTGTTTGAACGGGATATTAACTTTGTAACGAGGCAGGTATTATCTGAGCAAATAGATTATTTTCCCCATCTTAGTCTCACGGGTAATATTACTAAAAATAATCAGGTTGTTCGTTATTATACAGGGGCGATCGCCTCTGACAACCCCAAATTTTACCTAGGGGCAGACTATGTAAGGGTGATGAATGGTTGGCGCTTCGACCTTTCTTCCATTTACTATATAAACCCAGACCAAGACTATTTTAGTAAAGTAGAAAGTAGTTTAAATAAAGGATTTCAAATTAATCCTAATCTCAGGATTGGCTTTTCCACCGCCTTTCGTTATGCCTTTGATAGAGATGTAGAGAATATATTAGAGCAACCCACCGACAACTTTTTCTCCATCGGGACAAATATAAATTGGAATAAAGTAAACCTCAATATTAGTCAACTATTTGATGTATTCCCCGACTCTGTGGGCAACAAACTTCAAGCCAGTGTAAACTTCCCCCTCGCCGATAATATCACCCTAGGAGCTTTCATCACCCCCCAAAGAAACATTGATAATTATGGTCTAGCACTTTCCCTCTCTCAAAATAATTCCCGTTTTGGGATGAGTTGGAATCGTCGTATTTTTTCCTACGGGGAAGACGTTTTTGGACGAGATTTAGAAACAACAGATAATGTCTATCAACTATTTTTTAGGACTTCTTTGTAGCCGACAAAAAATAACCTTTGATGGGTAATGCTTATTACTACCTCCCAAAGTACGGAAAACCTACATAGGTAAATTTCCTAATGGGAATAAAATAAAAATATGGCAATACTTCTCAAAATAATATGAAATTTAACCTTCGCTCCCTCTATACTTGGTACACCAACGGTATTCGTAACCCCCAATACCGCCTCTGGGTAATCCTCGGTACGTTAGTATATCTCATCAGCCCCATCGACATCTCCCCCGACATCATACCCATCGCAGGGCAAATAGACGACTTTGTAATTGTTTCCATTATGTTATCAGAAATCTCTCAACTACTCCTCGGGGCAATGAAAAACAGAAAATTAGATAGAGATAACATCCAAAATGAAAATAATCAAGGGGAAACCGTAGAGGTAGAAGCCATTCCCCTCGAAAAATAGAACCTAAGTTGGGTTAAAACCCAACAAAATATCTTCAAAAATTCCACAAATATCAGTCAAATAAAAACAAAGGTAAATGTCCATAAGTCCCTAAAATAGACTCATTAACATCAGAAAAAATAGTCACCAACACCCCACGATAATCCCCCGTGTATTCGGAAACTATCTTCGACAACCTTTCCCCGTTAAACTTGATATAAGTTGGCGCATTACCATCCGTTTCATCTCGACTAATATCCAACTCATAACCAAAAGCCCTTAAATAACTATTTAACCCAGAAAAACCCTCATCATAACTAGATGAGCAAATACCCAAATTAAAATAGTCCGCCTCAGCCACCACCAGCAAAAGAGACTTTTGTAACTCAATTTTCTCCTCCTCAGAAGCCGGAATTTTGGTTTTAAGACCACTGTAACCCTTCAAAACTTGTAAAGCGGAACTTACCTCAGAATTCATTTAACCACATCCACAAAATAAAATCATTTCCACCGTAGCTCAAAAACAAACCCCAAAGCAAGTTATCCTTCCTTAGCCCTCACAGCCAGAATTACACTCTCCCTGCACAATTACCTCATAATGATCAACCTTAAGCCCCGGGCGCAACTTATCCATCCCTAGATTAGAAAAAGTCTCCCAAGGAATATCCTCAATCTTTCCACAATGCTTACAATAAAAATGGTGATGGGGAGATACATTTGCATCATATCGACACACCCCTTCTTGCAACAACACCTCACGAATTAGTCCCACATCTCGAAGGGTTTGTAAAGAAAGATAGATTGTCGCCTGAGACAAAGTCGGAGCATCTTTATTCAAATCCGTTAAGATATTTTCTGCCGTGGGGTGATCATTTCTACTCAACAGATTTGCATACACAGCATAGCGTTGTGGTGTCACCCTCAACCCTTTTGCTTTTAATACATTGATGATTTCATCTGCTTTTTTTGCCATGACAAAGTAAAAAAAAATCTCAGTCCTACACTACAAATTTATAGTCTAATTAATAATTAATTTTCAACTATTAATCAACTAACCTTAACTATACCTTAACAAAAATGAATAATTATTGTTGTTGACAAATTCTTAAATAAGAGTTATTCTGAGATAGAAGCAATCAGAAATGACTTCAAACGTCATTTTAAAAAACGTAAAGTTTTATTAACCATTTATAGAAGAGGTAAAATATGGCCGTTATCGAAAAAGTACCTAGTGTAGTATTCAAAACCCGTGTCCGTGACGAATCCGTAGAAGGTTCTAACCCTTACCGTTGGGAAGACAAAACCACCGAAGATATTTTTGGTGGCAAAAAAGTAGTAGTTTTCTCTCTACCCGGAGCATTCACCCCTACTTGTTCTTCTAATCACCTTCCTCGCTACGAAGAGTTGTACGAAGAATTTAAAGCTCAAGGTGTTGATGAAGTAATTTGTGTATCCGTAAACGATGCCTTTGTAATGTTCAAATGGGGCAGAGAAATCGGAGCTAAAAATGTATTCTTATTACCCGATGGAAACGCTGAATTTACCCGCAAAATGGGTATGTTAGTAGATAAGTCTAACTTGGGATTTGGTCTAAGATCTTGGCGTTATTCCATGCTTGTTAATGACTGCACCATCGAAAAAATCTTTGTAGAGCCTGGTTATGAAGATAACTGCCCTGCGGATCCTTTTGAAGTGTCCGATGCTGATACCATGTTAGCTTACCTCAAAGGTACTGCTCCTGCGGGAGTTTGTGACCCTGTAAAAGAATTTGTTGGTTAATAACCTAAAATAATTTAGTTTTTTGGGGGTGTATATTTACACCCCTTTTTTTGTTAGCTGTTATTTAATAAACAACATTTCTTGATAAGTAGGTAAAGGCCATAATTCATCATCCACTTCACCCTCAAGGGCATCGGCGTATTTGCGCACCTCATTCATAATGGGAAGAATAGTTTGGGCAAAATACTTCATATGGTCTTCAGTATCGGCAAAGTCTTCTTTATGTAGGGCTTCGCTGAGTTTTTCCACCTCTGCTATTAATTGATTAACTAAAGTGGCAATTTTTTCGATCGCACAGGTATCTAACTTTATACCAATATTATGTAGATTAGCCATAGTGCTGGTAAGTTTAGAAAGATAATTAATAGCCGCAGGATAGATAATAGTTTTCGCCATGCTGACTACCAATTTTGCTTCCACCTCAAGGGAAAGAATATACTGCTCGGCATATACCTCAAAACGACTTTCCAACTCCACAGGGGAAAGGACTCCCATGCGGTCAAATAACTCCTCAACTTCCTTATATTTAAGACTAGGTAAAGCATCAGCGGTAGTAGGTAAATTAGCCAAACCTCTTTCCTCCACGGCCATTTTATGCCATTCCTCAGAATAACCATTACCGCCAAAAACCACAGCTCCATGTTTTTCCATGATTTCTTTGAGGACTTTTTGGATAGCATCATTAAGCTCCGTACCTGCGTTCAACTCAGCCTCTAACTTTTCTGCAACCCACTGTAAAGAGTCCGCCAAAATAGTATTCATGGCTACCAAAGGACCTGCTACCGATTGACCAGAACCCACCGCACGAAACTCGAAACGATTCCCCGTAAAGGCAAAAGGAGAAGTTCTATTGCGATCGCCCGGATCCTTAGGAATTATAGGTAAAGTATCAATACCAATATTCATAGTTTGAGCCAATTTACAGCCCTTAAGTTCCCCTTTACGAATTTGCTCAAATACATCCTCCAATTGAGAACCAAGATAAACAGACATAATCGCAGGGGGAGCCTCATTAGCACCCAAACGATGATCATTACTAGCCGAAGCCACCACCGCCCGCATCAAAGGACCAAACTTGTGGACACCTCGAATAATCGCCGCACAGAAAAGAAGGAATTGAGCATTACTATGGGGAGTATCACCCGGATCTAATAAATTACCTTGAGTAGCATTACCCACAGACCAGTTTACGTGCTTTCCAGAACCATTAATTCCCGCAAAAGGTTTTTCATGGAGAAGACAAACAAAACCATGCTTTTTAGCCATTTTCCTTAAAATGGTCATGGTCAATTGTTGATGGTCCGTAGCCACGTTAGCACTTTCAAAGAAGGGGGCTAATTCAAATTGTCCGGGGGCTACCTCATTATGGCGAGTTTTCGCAGGAATACCTAGACGATACATGGACTCCTCTACATCTTGCATAAATACTTGTACCCGCTCAGGAATCGCACCAAAATAATGGTCATCAAATTCCTGTCCTTTAGCCGATGGCTTACCGAATAAAGTTCTTCCAGCCAAAAGTAAATCGGGGCGACTGTGAGCAAAATTAGAGTCCACTAAAAAGTATTCTTGCTCCGCTCCACAACTGGAGTTGATGGGGGAAATATCCGTATGTCCTAACAATTCCAACACCCGACGAGCAGATTTATTGAGAGCCGCATTGGAACGAAGGAGAGGAGTTTTTTTGTCAAGGGCTTCCCCAGTCCAAGAAACAAACACGGTAGGAATACAAAGAGTAACACCATTATCAGTTTCCATGACATAGGCAGGGCTGGTAACATCCCAAGCGGTATATCCCCTCGCCTCAAAGGTGCTACGAATACCACCGTTAGGGAAAGATGAGCCATCAGGTTCTCCTTTTACCAATACTTTTCCTGCAAATTCAGAAATTACCGAGCCATCACCCTGTACTGATACGAAACCGTCATGCTTTTCGGCGGTGGAGTTGGTGAGGGGGTAAAATACGTGGGCGTAATACAAAGCTTTTTTAGAAATTGCCCAATCTCTCATGGCAGTGGCAACTACATCGGCAATGGAGAGATCGAGGGTTTGTCCTGTTTGGATAGTTTTTTGTAGGGATTTAAATACGTCTTTGGGCAGGCACTCTTGCATTTTGCTGAGGGTAAAAACATCCTTTGCCCACATTTCTTCCAATCTTTTGGGGCTATTGAACGGTTTTATCTCTCTGTTGGTGATTTGATAAATGGCTTGAACCCTTGATTGATTTCCACTCATAGTCTTTTATTTTAAGGATAATCTCTCAGGATAATGATTATGTAATTATTAAATAGTTCATCATGAACACTTTTGTATTTTTTTGAGAAAAGTATTAATTGAGTGTTACAACTTCAACTTGTTTTGCCATTCACGTTAAAATAATTATAAGGTCTTTTTTATAAATATTTTTTAGCGAAGGGAAAATGAACTTCACCATACAGAAAATTTTTGATCAATACAGTCAAGGAAAAAAAGACTTTTCCCGCATTAATCTTATCGATGCAGAAATTATCAAAGCTAATCTTTCTGGAAGCGACTTTTCCCGTGGCGATTTACGACAATCGAGACTAGGACAAACGGATTTTAGCCATAGCAACTTTAGCGATGCAGATTTGAGCGAGGCTATTTTGTGGGGGACAAATTTTAATCAAGGAAATTTAACAAAGGCTCGTTTTCGTGATGCAGACTTAAGCAATGCTCAGTTAATGGAAAGTAACCTAGAGGGGGCTAACTTTCTAAAAGCTATTGTTAGCGGTGTTAATTTTCAACGGGCAAATTTGAGTAATGTGACGGCTATCTACGCAGATTTTCGCATATCCTCCGATTATCGTACCAATTTGAGTAATGCTAATTTGAGCAATGCAGACTTGAGTTATGGTTTGTTATCCCAAGCCCTTTTGTACGGAGCGAATTTAGATGGAGCGAAGTTGTGCCGATCTCACCTTGGCAAAAGAAATTATAATCAAAGTAATCTCGTTACAGATCTCACCAATGCTAGTTTACAGGGGGCAGATTTAAGCTATGCTGACCTTACGGGAGCTATTTTTATCGGGGCAAACCTTCGGGGTGCTGACCTTACGGGAGCTATCTTAGATGGTGCCATCTTTACCGATGCCATTATGCCCCATGGGGAGATTTTTAATAGTTAATTTGATACTCCATTAGTTAAATCTTTTTTTGTTGAGCGAGGGTAATATTCCGAAACTTGAGGGCTTGTTTTTCCATTTTCTCCGCAAGGTGATTACAAACAAGGTGGGATAATTCAAAAATAAGAGAATCTTCGATGTAATAATAAGCGGAAGTACCTTCAGGGCGACGGTTGATGATTCCCCCTTGAAGCATAATTTTTAAATGTTTAGAGACATTTGCCTGACTGGTTTTAGTGATTTCCACCAACTCTTGCACACATTTTTCCCCATCTCCCAATAGGTTCAGTATCTGCAAACGCATGGGATTACTTAGTATATTGAAATATTCGGCAACTTGTTCTAAGACTTCTGGAGGAACTGAATTTGCGATCGCCATGGAACCAGCATGAGAGTACACCCTATATTTTATCATCCAGTGAAGCCTTCGTGACATTTAGCTTAGGGCTTAAATCGTAATTTTAGATGGATTTAAGGAAGTAAATTGTGGGGTATTTTCCTTATTTTATCGAATCAATGGAGAAAAACTAGGTATCATGATGACAACATATTAAAAAACCTTTTAACTCCGTAAGATTAAATGCCTAGTAATATTACCAGTCAACAAGTAGAACAAATCGTTAATAATCTACACCATGATCCCTTTGAAATATTGGGGATTCACCTTCTCTCCGAAGAAGAAGAGAAAAAAACCTATGTAATTAGAGCATATTTACCCAAAGCCTCCGAAGCCTACGTAATAGCCCCAGAAATTAGGCAAGAATATAAGATGCGATCGCACCATCACCCCAACTTTTTTGAATGTGAAATAGAAGCCCAAGAACTAAACAACTACCAACTAAAAATAAAACAAGGAGATCAAGAAAAAGTAATCTATGATCCCTACCAATTCAAATCCAGCACCATCACCGACTATGACCTCTACCTATTCAAAGAAGGCAACCACCACCGCATCTACGAAAAACTAGGCGCCCACGTCATGGAACAAAACGGCGTAAAAGGAGTTTACTTTGCCGTATGGGCTCCCAACGCTCGTAACGTATCCATCCTAGGAGACTTCAACAGTTGGGACGGTAGAGAACACCAAATGCGTAAAATAAACAATATCGTCTGGGAACTATTCATCCCCGAACTCGACTTTGGCACCCACTACAAATACGAAATCAAAAACTGGGAAGGACATATATATGAAAAATCAGATCCCTTCGGCTTTTACCAAGAAGTAAGACCAAAAACCGCCTCCATCGTTGCCGACTTAGACTCCTACCAGTGGAACGACCAAGAATGGCTCGAAAAACGTCGTAATACCGACCCCCTTTCCCAACCCATCTCCGTCTATGAACTCCACATCGGATCATGGCTACACACCTCCAAAGAACAACTACCCAAAAACTACGGTAAACAAACCGAAGTCGTCACCGCCTCCGATGCCAAACCCGATGCCCGTTTCCTCACCTACTGCGAACTCGCCGAAAGCCTAATTCCCTACATCAAAGAGCTAGGCTACACCCACATCGAACTATTACCCATCGCCGAACACCCCTTCGATGGCTCATGGGGTTATCAAGTAACAGGGTACTACGCCCCCACCTCCCGCTATGGCTCCCCCGAAGACTTAATGTACTTTATCGATCAATGTCACCTCCACGGCATCGGCGTAATTGTTGACTGGGTACCTGGGCATTTTCCCAAAGACGGTCACGGACTCGCCTTCTTCGATGGTACTCATCTATTTGAACACGGAGATCCCAGAAAAGGAGAACATAAAGGTTGGGGTACATTAGTATTCAACTACGGACGTAATGAAGTGCGTAACTTTCTCGTAGCCAACGCCCTCTTTTGGTTCGACAAATACCACATTGACGGAATCCGAGTAGATGCGGTAGCCTCCATGTTATACCTTGACTATGACCGGGAAAACGGAGAATGGGTAGCCAACGACTATGGCGGTAGAGAAAACATCGAAGCCGTAGAATTTTTACGACAAGTAAACGGTACCATCTTCAACTACTTCCCCGGGATTCTCTCCATTGCCGAAGAATCCACCTCCTGGGCCATGGTATCCCGCCCCCCCTACATGGGCGGTTTAGGCTTCAACATGAAATGGAATATGGGTTGGATGCACGACATGCTCGACTACTTCGCCATGGATCCTTGGTTTCGTCAATTCCACCAAAATAGCGTCACCTTTAGTATGTGGTATCACCACACCGAAAACTATATGTTAGCCCTATCCCATGATGAAATCGTCCATGGTAAAAGTAACATGATAGGTAAAGTGCCAGGAGACGAATGGCAAAAATTTGCCAACCTCCGTAGTCTGTTTTCCTATATGTTTGCCCACCCCGGTAAAAAAACCATGTTTATGAGCATGGAATTTGGGCAATGGACAGAATGGAATGTATGGAAAGACTTAGAATGGCATCTACTTAATTATCAATCCCATAGTCAACTAAAAGGCTTTTTTGCCAACCTAAACGCCATCTACAAATCTGAACCAGCCCTCTATGAAAGAGATTTTGAAGAAGAAGGTTTCCAATGGATTGACTGTAGCGATAGTCGTCATAGCGTAGTTTCCTTTATTCGCCGTGCCAAAGACTCTGACGATTTTATTCTTGTAGTTTGCAACTTTACTCCCCAACCCCATAGCCATTATCGTGTCGGTGTACCAGAGTCTGGATTCTATAGTGAAATATTTAACAGTGACTCCAAAGATTATGGCGGTAGTAATATGGGTAATTTGGGCGGAAAATGGACTGATGAATGGCTTTTCCATGACTATCCTTGCTCCCTCGATTTATGTTTACCTCCCCTCGGTGTATTAATGCTTAAGTTAAATCGTGATAAGTCTCCAGATTAATGTTTTTGATGGGTAGGTTTTCCCTACCCGATGGCTTATTTTTATGGCTAAAAAATTGAGCAGAATTTTTTTAAGATAATTTTTTAATTAATGAACGACAAAAAGTAACTATTTTTAAAATCCATTCTTCTATTATTAATATCAGTAAATCTAACTTTTCGAGGATAATTTCCAAGAAGTGTTTTTCATAACCCATAGTAACAACCTTGGCTTCTATATCCCCTTCCGATGGGTGCTTTTCCACATCCGTAAATTGTGTCTCCTTGACTAAGGTAATGGTTTTCTTTTCCGATGGTATCGGTTTTATAGAATCTTCTTGATCCTCTAATTTTTTTTCTAAGTGTGATGATAAATTTTCTTTTACAGGGGAATTAATGATAACTTGATGATCGACTTTTTGAGTTAAATTGTGATGAAGTGCCGGGGGCTTTTCCTCTCCATATAAGTCCTCCCAAGATAACCAAGGATCACTTACTTGTCCATCGATTAATAATAAATCATGACTGTTTTGGGAAAATGTGAGAGGTTTATTTTGATCTAATTTAACGTTAAAAAAATAATCGATCGCAGCTAAAATCAATGCTTGAATATTAAGGGGGTTATCATCCTGGGTAATCACATTATCAAATTTACTCTTTACCACAGAAGCCTGATTTAAACCTTTAACCATCAGCTTTTCTGTTTTAGCTTGAATAACTGGTAAAAGTTCTTGACTTTGATTTACTATTCCCTGAATAGCTTGGTTAATCTCTTTACCCGTACTTGATTGAGTAATAGAATTATATTTTTCCTTGAGGGTATGGTTAATAGATTGCCGAGTATTAGCGACATTATCAATACTTTTAGATTGACTATCTTTTGAACCAAAAAAGTAATTAACCGCTGCCTCTATTAAACCTAAAAAATAAGTTGTTTCTTGGGTATCAATATTATTTAATAATTCATCTTTATCTTGTTGAGGTGTGATAATATTTTTTTCTTTATTGAATAAAGCTAAAGTTCCTTTTTCAATTTTTAAAAACAGTTTATCTATAAAAAGAACTATTTTATTTTGGTCAGGTTCTATGCTTTCTTTTTCTAAAGGTTTTTGCGGAGTTTTAGTTAAAACTAAATCAGAATCTTTTAGCTGTTCTAAATCTTGAATAATTTTGGATTTACGGGAAAAAAATTTGAAAGGATTAAAAATACCAAAAGATGGTTTAAGTTGCTTTTTATCTTTTAGTGTTGGTGTTAACAGTAGTTCTTGATTCTTTTTATATTCAGTAACCACTGAATTAATAATAGTTTTAATATCTTCTTGGTGACGGGGAGGAAAAACTATTTTTACTTGATTTTTTGGCTTAGCTATAATTATCTTTTTATTATCAATTAAACTTGCTAAACCTTTGACTGACTTTCTTTTTAGCTTAGGTATTTCAGGAATATTAATTATTTGCTCAGATACTTCTTCTAAAATATAGTCTGAAGATAGTTTTGCGGGAGTTGAATTTAATGATTGTGTAGCTGAATTGTCCGATGTACCGCTGAAAACATTACCTAATTTTTTAGTTTTATTAAAAAGCACATAAAAAGGATAAAGTATGGTGGCAATGCCTGTATTAACCGTTTGAGTAAATTGTCTTACGGATATTCCTAGGGATGAATTAATTTTTAGATACTGACGATTAAAAAAGTTAAGTAATCTACTTTTGTAACGGGTGGATGATTCTTGGTTAGAAGACATGGCAATCGTCAGTAGGTTTTGATTTTATCGAAAAGAAAAATTCTTTCTATGATAAATAGTATAAAACTTTTTGCCGTTTCTCACCCTGAGAAAATCTCTTATTTGCTTTTCTGAAAAGTTATTTAACGGGGCAAGGCGTGTTCCCCAACCCCAACAAAAATTAAGCCAAAGCAGGAACTTTCTGAGAATCTTCCGCTCCTACACCATCAAAACTCTGATTACGACAGAAAATTTCACAAGAATTATTAGGACTTTCAATTAGTTTAATTTTTTCTAATTCTACTCCTAACTTACTTACAGGCTCTTTTAATAAAGTGGCAATGTAAAAGGCAATATTTTCCGCAGTGGGCACAGTATTAACAAAATGGGGTATGTCTTTGTTTAGAAAAGTATGGTCAAAAGGCTCTACCACATACTCATCAATGACATTTTGCAACGCCCCTAAATCCACAATCATTCCCGTACGAGTATCCATCTGCCCTGTGACAGAGACTTCTAAATGATAATTATGCCCATGACCATTAGGACGAGCGCACTTACCATATATTTCTAAATTTTCTTCATAGCTTAATTTATTAGAGGCTAAACGGTGGGCGGCGCTAAAGTGAGTTTGAATAGTTAAAGTTGCTTCCATGTCTTTTCCTTGATAATTAACCCAAAGTTGAGGATGTTCGTATAACAAAATGTCAGTTAATGGTAAATGGGGATTTAACCTTTGCCAAATTACCCTTGCAATGTTTTCGGTGGTCGGTAAAGTTTCTTGGAATTCCTCCCATACATCATTAAGATAACCATAGTCTAACTGACTGGTCACTTCATTTTTAATAACCTTTTTTACATTGGAGAGATTTTGTACCATGCCATATTGATCTAATTCCCCAATCAAAGACACAAATAATACATAATTATGTCCATGACCAGGAAAACGACTATTAAGGCCAAAACGCTCTTGATTTTCTTGCTCTGACAATTCGGGCAACCAGTAACGATGACTAGCGCTGAATTTAGCTCGGCGATTGACAATACATTTCATTGCAATAGTTATTATTTTGGGTTTCTGATTCTTTCTTTACTTTACCATTTTTTCCTTTACCTAACTTAACAATTCTTTAATTTTTCTAGCCTGACTAATGAGGAGTAATGAGTAATGAGTAATGAGTAATGAGTAATGAGTAATGAGTAATAGGAATTTACTGCCCACTTCCCACTATCCACTCACTACTTAAGCAATAAATAAAATAAATCTCCATCCCAATCTACTAAACCTGCTTGGGCTTTGGGAATATCTCCTGTACCAAAGAAAATATCTACCCTCCCAGCGCCCCTTATAGCACTACCTGTATCTTGGTCTAGGACATAACGACTGGCAACGGGGGTAATCATCTGCCCATCCCTATTAAGCTGAGGAATGCGGGTATGAATCAATGCTAATGCTCCGGGGGGCATAATAGATTTATCGGTGGCAATAGAGCGTTCATCGGTGACGGGTACATTCAAACTACCCATGGGGGGTTGTCCTCCTGTTTCTTTAAAAAAGATGAAGCGGTTGTTGCGGGGTAAATATACGCTTAATTGATCGGGGTTATTTTCTAAAAATTCCATCAATCGGGGTAAACTCATTTCCTCGGCGGGTACTTTTCCATCGTTAATTAATTCCCTCCCCAAGCTGACGTAAGGAAAATCCGTTGCTCCATTAAAGCCGATAGTCATGGTTTGCCCATCGGTTAATCTTAGTTCTGCGGAACCTTGTACCTGTACTAAATAGGCTTCAAGGCGATCGCCCAGCCACACCAATTCATTATCCTTAATAACACTATCAGTACCCTGTCCATCCACTCCTTCTAGTTGCGCCCTAGTGGGATGGGGTTTTGTCCACGAATCAAAATTACTCGGTCTGCGATAAAGGGGATAACGAAATTCCTCGGTTCTTTGACGACTAGCACGATATATTGGTTGAAAATAACCCGTAAAATGTACCGTACCTTCCCCATCATGACCCACCGAACGATAAAAACGAAATTCCCTCTCAATGGCCTGTTGCAGTTGAGCAGAAGAATGGGAAGTTGCCACCAATTCACGGAAACGGCGTAAAGAAGCAATTACTCGCTCACGGGTAAAACCCGGTACAGAATAATTTTCATAGGCTCTTCTGGCACTTTCGGTGTTAAGGTATCGTAAGCTATGGTCAACGGCTCGAATTAATGATTGTCTATCCCGACTTAAAATTTGTTGATCCAACACCTGCATCGGTAAACTATCCACAGGTTTCAAGGGTACATTTTGAGCAAATGAAGACGGGGTAAAAAATAGTCCTAAACTAAGATTTAGTAAACTTACTTTTGATAAATTAGCTATAGATTTTGTTAAATTTAAACGAAAAAATACTTTGTTTTGATTTTTTAATTGTTTATTTATATTATTTAAAACCATTTTTTTATATTTCAAATTATGACTAAGATAGCTGTTTTTGGTACGGGCTTAATGGGATTACCCATGACCCAAAAATTAGCAGAGGCACATCTGAGTGTGATGGGTTACAATCGCTCTGCTCAAAAATTAGAACCCTTAAAAGAGCAAAATGTTCCTGTAACAACTAATGCCCAAGAGGCGATCGCCTTTGCGGACTGTTTAATTTTAATGCTCTCGGACTTTTCCGCCATTCAAAAAGTTATTTTATCCTCTAACAGTTCCTTTACCCAAAAAACCATTATTCAAATGGGTACCATTGCCCCCGATGAAAGTAAACAATTATTAAAAGAAATCAATGCAAAGGGAGGAGAATATTTAGAAGCCCCCGTATTGGGTAGCATTCCTCAGGTTAAGCAGGGGCAATTATTACTCATGGTAGGTGCTACACCCCAACAGTTTGAGCAATGGCAATATTTATTTAAAATTTATAGCCCTGAGCCTAATCTAATCGGGGAAGTAGGACAGGCAGCGGCTTTAAAATTGGCTTTAAATCAGATGATTGCAGGATTGACTAGCACTTTTGCCCTCAGTTTGAGCTTTCTACAACAACAAGGGGTATCCTTGGATATTTTCATGGATATTTTGCGCGATAGTGCATTGTATGCTCCCACCTTTGACAAAAAACTAACCAGAATGGTGGAAAATAATTTTGATAATCCGAATTTTCCCACTAAGCATTTACTCAAGGACATTAACTTATTTTTAGATGCCACGGAAGGAAAAAATATTAATAATATCGCCCTCAAAGGGATTCAAGGGGTGGTGGAAAGTGCCATGGAAAAAGGCTATCAAGATGGGGACTATTCAGCCTTGATTGAAGGTATAAAAAAGAATGGATAGTTAATGAATATTTTTAGAGCTTAGTACCGCCGTTACCCCAGAAAAAAAATTAATCTTTTCTTTACCTTGCAAAAAATAATTTAAAAACCCCGAAATAGTATATATAGGGCTATTTTGGGAACTTAATAAAAAATGTAAAATAAGAGAAGATGCTGATTTCCGTACCCCATAGTGTGTCAGTTAGCACAGACTGACCATATTCCTATGCTAAAATCAACAATAAACAAGGCATAAGGTGAATTAAGGTATATTATGTTTGAACGCTTCACAGAAAAGGCGATCAAGGTGATCATGTTGGCTCAAGAAGAAGCTCGTCGCTTGGGTCATAACTTCGTAGGTACTGAGCAAATTTTGCTTGGTCTAATCGGAGAAGGCACTGGTGTCGCCGCAAAAGTCCTCAAACCCATGGGTGTAAATTTAAAAGATGCCCGTATTGAGGTAGAAAAAATCATCGGTCGTGGCTCAGGATTCGTCGCTGTCGAAATTCCTTTTACTCCCAGAGCAAAAAGAGTGCTGGAATTATCCTTAGAAGAAGCTCGTCAATTAGGTCATAACTACATTGGCACAGAACATTTACTTTTAGGGTTGATTAGAGAAGGGGAAGGAGTCGCCGCTAGGGTTTTAGAAAATCTTGGGGTTGATTTGGGTAAGGTAAGAACCCAAGTTATCAGGATGTTAGGGGAAACCGAATCGGCTCCTGTGGGTGCTGGTGGGGGCAACCGTTCTAATAAAACACCTACCCTTGATGAATTTGGCTCTAATTTAACTAATCTTGCTGCTGAAGGAAAATTAGATCCTGTGGTGGGCAGACAAAAGGAAATTGAAAGAGTTATCCAAATTTTGGGTCGTCGTACCAAAAATAACCCTGTATTAATTGGTGAGCCCGGGGTTGGTAAAACTGCGATCGCCGAGGGTTTAGCCCAAAGAATTGGTAACAAAGACATCCCAGATTTATTAGAAGATAAAAGAGTTGTCACCCTCGATGTAGGTTTATTGGTAGCTGGTACCAAATATCGTGGGGAATTTGAAGAACGACTCAAAAAAATTATGGAAGAAATTCGTCAGGCAGGGAATGTAATCCTTGTGATTGATGAAGTTCATACCCTCATTGGTGCAGGGGCGGCTGAAGGTGCGATCGATGCGGCCAACATCCTCAAACCAGCCCTTGCCCGTGGTGAACTCCAGTGTATTGGTGCTACCACCCTAGATGAATACCGCAAACACATCGAAAGGGATGCAGCCCTTGCCCGTCGTTTCCAACCTGTGATGGTGGGTGAGCCTAGCGTAGATGAAACCATCGAAATTCTCTTTGGTTTACGGGAACGTTATGAACAACACCACAAATTAAAAATTAGTGACGAGGCGCTTGAAGCCGCTGCCCAACTATCAGATCGTTATATCAGCGATCGCTTCTTACCCGATAAAGCCATTGACCTCGTTGACGAAGCAGGATCGAGAGTTCGTTTACTCAACTCCCAACTACCCGCCGAAGCCAAGGAATTGGACAAAGAATTACGGGAAGTCTTAAAAGAAAAAGATGAAGCGGTAAGATCCCAAGACTTTGATAAAGCTGGGGAACTGCGCGATCGGGAAATGGAAATTAAAACCGAAATCCGTGGTTTAGCAGATCAGAAAAAAGCAAACCCCAATGTGAGCGACAGCCCCGTTGTTGGGGAAGAAGAAATCGCTCAAATCGTAGCATCTTGGACTGGTGTACCCGTACAAAAACTCACCGAATCTGAGTCCGAAAAACTTCTGCAAATGGAAGATACCCTCCACCAGAGAATTATCGGTCAAGAAGATGCCGTTAAAGCAATTTCGCGCGCCATCCGTCGTGCCAGAGTTGGTTTGAAAAATCCTAATCGTCCCATTGCGTCCTTTATATTCTCAGGACCTACGGGGGTAGGAAAAACCGAACTTACCAAAGCATTGGCTACCTACTTCTTTGGCTCAGAAGATTCCATGATTCGCTTGGATATGTCTGAGTATATGGAACGTCACACCGTATCCAAATTAATTGGTTCACCTCCAGGATATGTGGGTTATAGCGAAGGAGGACAACTCACCGAAGCCGTCCGTCGTCGTCCTTACACCGTAGTATTATTTGACGAAATCGAAAAAGCACACCCCGATGTATTTAACCTCCTCCTACAAATTTTGGAAGATGGACGTTTAACCGATGCCAAAGGGCGCACCGTGGACTTCAAAAATACCCTCCTCATCATGACTTCCAACATTGGTTCAAAAGTCATTGAAAAAGGTGGCGGTGGATTAGGCTTTGAGCTAGAAAGCGATCAAACCGAGTCTCAGTACAACCGTATCCGCTCCCTTGTTAACGAAGAGTTGAAAAACTACTTCCGTCCCGAATTCCTCAACCGTCTTGATGAAATCATCGTATTCCGTCAACTCAACAAAGAGGAAGTCAAGGAAATTTCCGAACTCTTACTCAAGGAAGTATTTGCCCGTCTTACCGAGAAAGAAATTACTCTACAGGTAACTGACAAATTCAAAGAGCGTTTAATTGAAGAAGGATATAATCCTGCCTATGGTGCTCGTCCATTACGTCGTGCCATCATGCGTCTATTAGAAGATGTTTTGGCGGAAGAAATCTTATCCAAACGTCTCAAGGAAGGAGATACAGCCCTTGTGGATGTGAATGAAGAAGGTAAGGTAATTATTAAAGCTGAAGAAAATACAACTCCATTACTTGCCAAAGCTGGTAGTTAGGTTGAATCATTTTTTCATCTTGTGTCAAAAAGTTTAATTTTTGGGTGGGTTAAAAGCTCACCCTTTTTTGTGGTTAATAAAGGGTTGAGGAACTTTATTTTGTGGTTATAGTTAGAATTATTTGTTTAGCTCTCAGTTATTTAGGCTTAGGCATGGGATTTTTTCCTTACTTGAGGATGAATCGAGCTACCATTGCCTTTGTTGGTTCAGCTTTTATGGTTGGTTTGGGGGTAGTAACTCTGGAGGAAGGTTGGGGGGCGATTGATGTCAATACCATCGTTTTTTTGCTGAGTATGATGATCATTAACAGTTATCTTTCCTATGGGGGATTTTTTAATCTTGTTATTCAACGCCTGTTGCAGTTTTCCCTTAGTGCTTTTGGGTTGATGGTCATTCTTACCTTTTCCACTGCATTTTTATCGGCTTTATTTTTAAATGATACCCTCGTGTTAGTTATGACTCCTTTGGTGTTAAAACTAACCATTAATTTGGGTTTAAACCCTATTCCTTATCTTCTTGCCATCGCTTCTGCCACTAATTTAGGCTCGTTACCTACCCTCAACGGTAATCCCCAAAATATCTTAGTAGCTTCTTTTTCTGGTATAGGTTATCTCGATTTTTTACAAACCCTTAGCCCCATAGCGGTGGTTAGTTTATTTATTCAAATTGCTTTACTATATCTTTTATATCCTAATGTGCGATCACGAAGTGCCGTTATACCATCGCACCAGCCCCTTACCATTACCCCCCTACCCCCAGTAAAAACCCATTTACCCCTACTAATTAAAACCTTAGTGATTACCGCCATCATGCTCATCGGTTTTGTGGTAGGAATGCCTCTGGCTGAAACTGCATTTATCGCCGCTGCCTTACTATTAATTACCCGTCGCCTCAAAGCTCAAAAAGTATTACAACAAATCAACTGGTCACTATTACTGATGTTTTCTGGGCTATTTATCCTTACCCGTAGTGTCCAAAATTTAAACTTACTAGATATATTTGTTCCCTATATTGACCATCCTTGGGGACTCGTTACCGTCACCGCCATTCTTTCTAATCTCATCTCCAATGTGCCAGCGGTTTTACTGATCAAAGACTTTATGGCAGATAATCCTCAAAATTGGATTTTACTTGCTTCAAGCTCCACCCTCGCAGGAAATCTCAGTCTATTCGGCTCCGTGGCAAACTTAATTATGGTAGAATCTGCTAAATCCGAGGGGTATCACCTCTCATTTACAGAGCATTTGCGCTTCGGCTTTCCCCTCACTGTTATAACTATTCTCTTGACTCTCAACTTTGCTAACCTGCAATTTTGACAAAAAAGGGTCTTTAAACTAAAAATTGCTCAAAAAATCTTAACGTTTTCCCTTGATACCTTTATGGGAAAGAAAATCGGGAATATTTTGGGGTAATAACCATGAAGGGAGAGGTTGATGTACTAAGGTTTGATAACGATAAAAATTGAGGGCTTCAAATAAAAATCCTACCACGGCACAGGTTGCCCCAATGGTAAGAATGCCCATACTACCAGAGCCATCACCAAAAACGGTGAAAAAGTTCCAAGTATGCTCATAACCTTTTTCTGCTAAAAATCCAAGGGCAGGAATATAAGCCATTAGATAAAAAGAAACTAAAATTAAAACGCTGATGATGATGGGGGTGGCAAAACTGACTAAACTTGTTAGAAGTAAAGAGAAAAAGAAAGATAACCACATATTCATATTTTATTACTCCTGATGGAGTCGGTGAATGGTTAATGGATAATTTACAATAGTAAAATTGTTGCTATTTAAATTACTATTTTTAGGTTACGTCCTTCAACCGTAAATTTCACTAATTTGACAAGAATCTTAAAATAAGATTAAATATCTTGACATAATCACGTTTTTAATGTAAAGACTTATAAACTTGTTTAACAATTACCATCTCAATACTTAATAAATTGATAAGAAACTATTTACTATGGGGAAGTCTCAGAGCCAAGAAACCGCAACCTTACTGGTATCATGCCCAGATCAACAGGGTTTAGTAGCAAAAATAGCTAACTTTATCTATTCTAATGGTGGCAACATCATTCACGCTGACCATCACACCGACTCCGAAGCAGGTTTATTTCTCTCTCGCATTGAGTGGCAGTTAGACGGTTTTAATTTACCTAAAGATTTGATTGATAAGGCTTTCGGTGCGATCGCCCTTCCCCTCAAAGCCACATGGCAACTCCACTTTTCCAACAGTATTCCTCGCCTTGCCATCTGGGTAAGTAAACAAGATCACTGTCTGTACGATCTATTATGGCGCATTCGTGCCAAAGAACTAAAAGCCGAAGTCAGCTTAATTATAAGTAATCACCAAGACTTAGCCTCCGTAGCGCAACAATTCGACATCGAATATCATTATATCCCCATCACCAAAGAAAATAAAGTAGAACAAGAAGCCAAAGAAATAGAATTATTAAAAAAAGCCCATATCGACCTAGTGATATTAGCTAAATATATGCAAGTGTTAAGCCCCCAATTTATCCAGCAAATTCCCAACATCATTAACATCCATCATTCTTTTCTACCTGCATTTGTAGGAGCCAAACCCTACCATCAAGCCTACTCTAGGGGCGTAAAAATTATCGGAGCAACGGGGCATTACGTCACCCAAGACTTAGACGCAGGACCAATTATTGAGCAAGATGTCGTGAGAATTAGTCACCGTGATACCGTAGCCGACTTAATTAGAAAAGGAAAAGACCTTGAAAAAATAGTCCTTTCCCGTGCCGTCCGACTACATCTCCAACAAAGGGTACTCGTATATGGCAACAAAACAGTCGTTTTTGGATAAAAGTTAAGGATATTGAGAAGATTACAAACAATTTTTAATTCTCAATTATCCATTCTTAATTATTTATTACATCCACACCCAGTATGGCCGCAACCGCTACCATTAGGATGTCCATCAGCACAAGCCTGACAACAGTAATATTGATCACTCTTTTGAATTGCATCACTAAGATTAACAATACATAAACAAGAAGGACAAGCACACTTCATTTGAGTAACAGTAGTCATATTTTTTTCCTCGTAAACTTAGAAATTGATTTATATTAATATACTAACACCTGAACAAGTATTCATGGATTATTTACAAAAAAATTAACAATAATTTTATTTTTCATCATATTGTTGTTGACAATGATCGCAAAGACCAAAAAATTCGAGGGTATGGTAATAAACAGTAAACCTTTTTGACTTACACCATTGATGTAATTGATCGTCAATAGGGCAATCATTTAAAGGAATAGAATCACCGCAACATACACAGTTGAGATGGTGGGGATGATGCTCATGCTTAATAACGCTATAGAGAGACTCACCGCTGGGGGATACTCGCTCTTGAACTAATCCTTCTTGGTGCAGTGCTTTAAGACTACGGTAAACCGTTGCTAGTCCTGTACTAGAGCCTTCCTCCCGCAATTTAAAATGTATTTGTTGGGCGCTAATTTCTCCTTTTATCTTTTTTAGTAAACCTAGAATAAGTGTTTGATTTTTAGTAGTTCGCATTATTTAGTCAAAAATCACCATAAGAATTAACAATAAAATCATGGCAAGGGCCATAAGCCCCTATTCTACCAAAACAAGGTTATTTTCATAACTCTAGGTAAGAGTGCCATCCTAATTATTAATCGCTTGACTATACATTTTTTTAACTGAAACTAAAAGACTTTTAAAAATAGATTGAGAAGTCTGCTTTTCAGGATCTAAATCTTGTAGATAGTTTAATAGTTTTGCTTCTTCCACGTCAATATCCCCATCACTATAAACCAAACCACTAATAGACTCTAATAATTTTTGATAATCTTCCTTACTAGGATTTTTTCCTAAATAAAGCTCTAACCATTCATAACATTGATTAATGGAAATAGACTTAATTTCCGACAATAAACTTTTAATTTCTGGATCATCCGTCAACTCGGTTTCTTTAACCATTTTTTTCAAATAGTCTCTTTCTTCTTGATGAATGATGCCATCTATCCAAGCAGCACCGATAACAATTTTCATCAATAACTTTGTTTTATTGGCTTGATTCACTGGCTTTCTCCCTTAACTAACTTGATCATAAAAAAACCATCCATATTATGACGGTGAGGGAAAATTTTTATTGCCCCCTTCGATGTTATCGGAAAATTTGTGGTTATATTATTTCTTTCTGTAACAATATGCCAATGGGGATGGGAAGTTAAAAAAGCGTCGATGACTTCTTCATTTTCTGTGGGGTTGAGGGTGCAAGTGGCATAAACTAGACAACCGTTATCTTTTACTCCCTTTGCCATATTAGTAAGGATTGCTAGTTGTTTTTTTGCTAATTCCTTTATTTTCTCGGGTTTTTGTTGCCAACGAATATCAGGACGTTTATGTAATGTACCTAATCCAGAGCAAGGGGCATCAATTAAAATGCGCATCTTAGATGATACCATCTCACTATCAATCTTTAATCGGGCGAAAACATCAAAACTACTACTATCTCCCTCTATAATTTCAACAGATTTTAAACCCAAACGCTCCACATTTTCCCGAATTTTATCTAACCGAGAAGCAATATTATCACAGGCAATTATAACCCCCTTGTCTCCCATTAACTCAGCGATGTGGGTAGTTTTACCTCCCGGGGCTGCACAGGCATCAAATACAGTTTCTCCAGCCCTAGGCTCTAAAAAATGACCTACTAATTGAGCGCTACTATCTTGTACGGAAAATAAACCCTCAGAAAATCCTTTTAAATGGCGTACATTACCCACGGATGATAGTCTTAATCCTTGGGGTAAATGGGGAATCAATTCAGACTCAATGCCATCAGCTTCCAAGGAGTTTTGTATTTCTTGGGTTGTAGTTTTTAAACTATTTATTCTTATATCTAAAGAAGGAGATTGGTTGTACCACTCCAATAATTTTTTAGTTTCCTTAAGGTTTAACTGCTTTAGAAAAACCTCCACAATCCAATCAGGAAAACTATACTTCACCCCTAATTTAGGTACTAACTCTGATGGCAAAATTAAGGGATCTTCTATTTCAGCTTTCCTAAGATAAGATCTTAAGATACCATTAACCACCCCTGACAATTTACTTAACCCATTTTGTTTGGCTAACTCTACGCTTGTGTTTACCGCTGCTGATGGGGGAATTTTATCGAGATACCTAAGCTGATATAAACCTAAGTGTAAAATGATTCTTAATGGTAGGGGTTGTTGACTGGCTTTTTTGGTACCTAATTGATTTACTAAACTATCAAGGGTTCTTTTTCTTCTCACGATTCCATATACTAACTCCGACACTAGCCCCTTATCCATGGATTTTAATCCTTGATTTTTATTTAAAACCCTTTCTAAAGCAATGTCTGTGTAGGCTTTATTTCCGTATATATCCTGCAGGGCAAAAAAAGCTAGTTGACGGGGTGAGTATGTTGGATTCATTTAAAAGTGGGTAATGGGTAAACAATGAACAATTAATATTATCAAAGTAAATTGTACGTATATTTCTTTTTAATTCTCAAGAATGCAAACTTTTGCTACAAATGATCTTTGGGAATAAAAAAACAGTGTTAACGTAGAGTTATAGATAAAATCAGTTAATGGAGTTGAATCCATGTATGAATATGGTTCGACAGTCAGCTTTTGTGCCAGAGATTTAGAAGAAGAAATTTTAACTAGATTTCGTAGTATTGTTCAACTTTTGCCTTCTGAGTGTAAGATATTTCGTGAACCTTGGGACTCATCTACTATAGTTTGTCTCGATTTTACCCTTTGTCCTTATCAACTAGAAATAGTAAAAGAACAAGCTGATATTCTGATTGATGCAGTGGAGCAATTACATTTAGGAAAATCTATTGTGTTTCGTTACAATAACCAACTAAAAGCATTTCGTCAAGTTATTTAATTATTGATGTATCAAGTTAGTAAAGAAGTTGTTACCATGAAAACCCGTGATGGGGTGATGTTGGTGGCTGATATTTATCGTCCTAAAACCGAGGAAAAGTTACCTATTCTGTTGATGCGTCAACCCTATGGCAGGGAAATTGCTTCTACGGTGGTATATGCCCATCCTCGCTGGTATGCTTCCCATGGATATATGGTGGTTATCCAAGATGTGAGGGGTAGGGGTAATTCGGGGGGGGAGTTTCATTTATTTGAGTCAGAAATTGATGATGGGGAGGATACTTTAAACTGGCTTAGTACCCTAGAAGGTAGTACAGGGGAGGTGGGAATGTATGGTTTTTCCTATCAGGGTATGACTCAGATATATGGTGCTATTAGTCAACATCCTGCCTTGAAAACCATTTGCCCGGCGATGATTGCTTCGGATTTATATGGTGATTGGGCCTATGAAAATGGGGCTTTTTGTTATGAGTTAAATTTGGCTTGGGCGATACAGTTGGGGGCGCAAACGGCAAGATTGAAAGGGGATTTTTCTGCTTATAATTTACTTTTTTCGGCTTCTCGTAATTTACCTGTGTGGGGCATTCCTTCTGCTGTGGAGGAGGCTTTGAGAAAGTATGCTCCTTTTTATTATCGCTGGTTGAATACCCCTCCTGATGATGATTATTGGCGAAAATTATCTCCTCAAAGTTATCTTGATAGGATTGATTTACCTATGCTTCATATTGGGGGCTGGTTTGATGGTTATTTACGGGGGACTTGGAATTTTTATCAGCAAATGAGGGCTAAAAGTGAGTGGCGACAGTCGTTAATTATGGGGCCTTGGTGTCATATTCCTTGGGGTAATACGAAGGGCAACCGCACTTACTCTGTTACGGCAAATAATAATATTAATGAGGCTCAAATCAGTTGGTTTGATTATTATTTAAAAGGTGTTAAAAATAATAAAATTCCTAAAAGAAATATAAATTTATTTCTTATGGGAGAAAATAAGTGGATAAAAAAGAAAACTTTAGACAAAGAAAAATACACTAAATTCTATCTAAACAGTACAGGATTAGCTAATGTTAGAGACGATAATGGTAATTTATTAAGCAAAAACAAAAAAATATCAGAGGATATATTAGTAACTGACTTTTGGCGACCCACCCCTAGTTTGGGCGGACACAATAGCGTTAGGGCTGGAAGTTTTGAGAGGGGAGAGTTGGATCAAAGGGCAGATATTATTACTTATACTTCAGATTTTTTGACAGAAAAGTTAACTATAATTGGCGATATTTTTTTACAGTTAAAAGTTGCTTGTAATCATTCTACTTTTGATATAAGTGCGGTACTTTCTCAGGTTTATCCTGATGGGAGGGTCTATAATTTTAGTCAAGGTCATATCACAGTACAAGAGCATCAAGGGAATAAGCCCATTATATTTAATCTCCAACCCAGTGCGATCGCCCTTAAAAAAAATACAGCCCTCCGTCTTAGTATTAGTGGTAGTGCTTTTCCTGCCTATGCCCTGAATAAAGGAGATAGTCAAGAAGCCCAAACCATTACCTTAAAAGTTTTTTGTACCGAAGAATCATTTTTGAGATTGTAAAATATTAGTATAAGCACCACGGGCATTAGAATTTACACCACTACGCCAGTTATCATCGTTGATAGGTTGCCATGAAACATTACCAATTACCTTTGTGGGGTCAAAATTGTTATTAAAAGAAGCATAAACCCTGTCTGTGGAAATGGGAATCACCTGAATTTGTCGTAATTCCAAGGTTTCCTTGTCAAACAAAACTCGACCAATAATGTTCTCAGGAATAGGTAAAAGAACAGGATGAATAAAATTTCCCAAGCTCTCAAAAATAACCCCTCTCTTGCCCCTAGGAGACTCTACAACCCTCACTGGCTCAAGGCGATGGGGCCCGTGACCAAATACAATATCCCCCTCGAAATGACGAATAAAATTCACTCCCACATCCACCAACTGTTTTTGGGTTTCCGCCGTCCAACTATGAATAGAAAGGATGCGAATATCGGCTTGGGAGTCACGGAGCGATCGCAATATAGTTAGTTCATCTTTCAAACAGGCGGTATAGGTACAATCTCCGTAGGCAAGGTAAAGACTAGCAAAAGCCACTTTAACGGGTTTATCTTTAATGATTATGGTTTTAACCACCGCTTCCTTGTTTTCCCCTACCCCATGCCATAGCCAACTAGCATTTAATTTTGAGGTTAACCTTTCCATGTGCCTAGCGGTGGCAAATACTCCGTCAACCCCCTCCTCCGCGCGATCGCAATCACGGGTATGGTTATTCGCCAAACCAATTAAATTAAAACCCCTTTCATAGATGCCCTTCATGTTGTCAGGATGGGATACAAACGCAAAAGAGCGAGGGCCCAAGGGCGCCCAAAACTGTTGACATGATAAGCCCAAGGTGCTTTCCCAATTCATAAAAGATAAATCTGCCCGATAGGATTTTCCCGTACCATCAAAAGCATCTAATAACTTTCCAAAGTTTGCTTGTACCCCAGGAAAGACGGCATCGGTTAACGTCATGGGTTGCCGATGGGTGTGAGCCATTCCTGCATCTCCTACCCCCCGAATATCGATAAAATCCTCTGCCTGTTCATAGTCAAGGGCGATCGCCCCTAGGGTGTCATAAAAATTAGTTTGATTAGGCTTACTCTGAATATTTACAGCTACCACAGGGGTTGTAGGCTCAGGAAGGGGAGCAAACATCCCCTCCATAGTGTCATTGTGACCCATATTAGTATCAGTGATGGCCGTGTCAGAAACCACCTCAACCATAGCTTTATGGGTATCATTACAGCCGACCAAATAAAAAATCCACAAAAATCCCAGTAAAAAGCGACTAACCATAAACTTATTTAACAATTATGAAAAAAATAAATGGAGCATTGAATTAAAAATAGAAAAAATCCTTACCCGAGGAAAATCCTTGAGCAACAGCCATTACAACTTAAATATTATCCACAATTGGAAAATTTATGACCTTTTTTTTGACCAGATATGAGGATAATGTTAAAAAAATATTACGAAATGTCAAGAAATACTACTAAAATAGGATAGAGAAATAGTAGTAGTAACAAAAAAAAGAGATGCGAGTAGCAATTGCAGGAGGAGGGTTAGCAGGATTATCCTGCGCCAAATATTTAACCGATTTAGGACATCAACCTATTTTATTAGAAAGTAGAGATGTATTAGGGGGTTTAGTAGCCGCTTGGAAAGACGAGGATGGAGACTGGTTAGAAACAGGTTTACACGCCTTTTTTGGAGCTTATCCCAATATGTTACAACTCATGGGCGAGTTAGGAATTTTAGACCGTTTACAGTGGAAACAACACACCCTCATTTTTAACCAACCCGAAAAACCCGGTACTCTTTCCCGTTTCGATGTACCGGATATTCCCTCTCCTTTCAATGTCATTACTTCTATTCTGCGCAACAATGATATGTTGACATGGAGCCAGAAGATTCGCTTTGCCATTGGTCTATTTCCTGCCATTATCCGTGGTCAAAAATATGTAGAGGACATGGATAAATATAGCCTCATCGAATGGTTGAGAATCCAGGGTATCGATGAAAAGGTAAATACTGATATTTTTATTGCCGCCTCCAAAGCCCTTACTTTTATTAATCCTGATGAGGTATCCGCTACCATTATTCTCACAGCGTTAAATAAGTTCTTGCAGGAGCGTTACGGCTCAAAGATTGCTTTCTTGGATGGAGCGCCCCCAGAGCGTTTATGCGCACCCATTGTGGATTATGTCACCGAAAGAGGCGGGGAAGTACGCACTAGCTCTCCTTTAAAGAAAATTGTTTTAAATGAAGATGGCTCGGTTAAACATCTCTTGATTAGGGGTTTGAATGGAGCGGAAGATGAGGTAATCGAAGCGGATGCCTATGTGTCGGCGATGTCGGTAGATGCCATGAAATTATTGATGCCTGAGCCTTGGAAGGAAGAGCCTTTTTTCCAACAGTTGGACGGGCTTGAGGGGGTACCTGTTATTAACGTTCAAATATGGTTTGATCGCAAATTAACCGATGTGGATCAACTTTTATTCTCCCGCTCTCCTTTACTCAGTGTCTATGCGGACATGAGTGTTACTACTAAGGAATATTATGATCCCGAACGCTCCATGTTGGAGTTAGTTCTTGCCCCCGCCGAGGATTGGATTGGTAAATCTGATGAGGCGATTATTGAGGCGACCATGGAAGAATTGGCAAAACTATTTCCCGACCAAATTCCTAACGTTGCTAAGGTGCGCAAGGCGAAGGTATTAAAAACCCCCCGTTCAGTTTATAAAGCGATTCCCGGTCGTCAGGCTTACCGCCCTAGTCAGGCTACCCCCATTTCTAATTTCTTCCTCTCGGGTAGTTATACTATGCAGGAATATCTGGGAAGTATGGAAGGGGCTGTATTATCTGGAAAATTGACCGCCCAGGCGATCGCCAATAAAAAAGTACCCGTTAGAAAACCAAGTATGGCAAAAGGTGAGCCTACATTTGTAGGTTAATCACACCATATTATTTATTTCTCACAAGGGTTTAATTCTTGTTGACCTCCAATAATTTTGTTAGACTCTATGGGAAATAAATAGTTAAAATTTGTCAGAAGGTGAGACAATACTAGAAAATTGTCATTATTTTCATTTTTAAACTTAATCTAGTAATTATTTCAGCAGGGATGAATGCTGCAACTGCCTAAAAAATTAAAACCAAAACACCCCCTAGCTTCCGTTGAGGAGTCCTATGAATATTGTCGTCAGGTAACGGCGAAGTATTCCAAGACCTTTTATCTTGGTACTTTGTTGATGCCGAAACAAAAAAGAAAGGCAATCTGGGCTATCTATGTCTGGTGTCGTCGTACTGATGAATTAGTAGATGGCCCTCAAGCTAAATTTACCACCCCTGAAACCCTTGACTTGTGGGAGACTCAATTGGAGTCGGTATTTGATGGACAACCCATTGATGATCCTGATGTGGCTCTGGTGGATACCCTTGCCCATTTCCCCATGGATATTCAACCCTTTCGGGATATGATAGCTGGTCAAAGAATGGATTTGTATCGCAACCGCTATGATACTTTTGAGGAATTAGATTTATATTGTTACCGTGTGGCTGGTACGGTGGGCTTGATGTCTTCGGCGGTGCTGGGGGTTGACGATCGCAATTTAAGCACTCCTTGGAATCGTCAATCGATCATTGTACCAGAACAGGAGGCGATCGCCCTTGGTATTGCCAATCAATTAACGAACATTCTTCGGGATGTGGGAGAAGATATTGAGCGTAATCGTATTTACCTACCCCTCGAAGATTTGGCAATGTTTGACTACACCGAAAAAGATTTATTTAACAAAGTAATAGATGACCGTTGGTGCAGTTTAATGAAGTTTGAAATCCAACGGGCTAGAAAATACTATGTAGATGCCGAAAGGGGTATCCGCTCTCTAAATCCTGATGGTCATTGGCCGGTGTGGACTGCCTTAATGTTGTATCAAGGAATTCTCGATGTGATTGAGAAAAATGATTATGATGTTTTTAACCGCCGTGCCTTTGTACCCGCTCCCAACAAAATGCTTTATTTACCCGTGGCATGGTTAAGGGCTCAAGTTTTGTAAACCTGAAAATAGAGTAAAAGCCTGAGTTTCTAAAAGACGTAGCACCCTACGTCTATACCACCCTCCCTCGTTAGTCAGAATTTAACATATTGTCATTAAATAGAAACAAACTAAAAGAACAATAAACAGCGATAGGCATTAAAATATGTGAGACTAATATAAATTAGAGAGTTAAGGCGGTAAAGACATATGCCACGTCGTGAAGATATAAACAAAATTCTTATTTTAGGTTCTGGTCCTATCATAATTGGACAAGCCTGTGAGTTCGACTATTCAGGAACCCAAGCCTGTAAAGCCCTAAGAGAAGAGGGTTATGAGGTAGTTTTGGTCAATTCTAACCCAGCTACGATTATGACGGATCCTGATACGGCGGAACGGACTTATATTGAACCTATTACCCCAGAAATTGTTGAAAAGGTAATCGCTAAGGAGCGCCCCGATGCTTTACTGCCCACCATGGGGGGGCAAACGGCTCTGAATACTGCGGTTTCTTTGGCAGAGTCTGGGGTTTTAAATAAATACGGTGTGGAATTGATTGGGGCGAAACTACCTGCTATAAAAATGGCGGAGGATAGGGAATTATTTAAGGAAGCCATGGCAAGGATTGGGGTGCCGGTATGTCCTTCGGGCATCGCTAGTAACTGGGAAGAGGCTAAGGCTGTGGCCGATGAAATTGGTTCTTACCCTCTAATTATTCGTCCTGCTTTTACCATGGGAGGTACTGGGGGCGGTATTGCCTACAACCAAGAGGAATTTGAGGAGATGGCGAAGTTTGGGATTGATGCTTCTCCTATGTCCCAGATTTTGATTGAAAAGTCTTTGATTGGTTGGAAGGAATATGAGTTGGAAGTGATGAGGGATATGGCGGATAATGTGGTTATTATCTGTTCTATCGAAAATATTGATCCCATGGGGGTACATACGGGGGATTCTATTACCGTTGCCCCTGCTCAAACTTTGACGGATAAGGAATATCAGCGTTTAAGGGACTATTCCAAGGCTATTATCCGAGAGATTGGGGTAGAAACGGGGGGTTCTAATATTCAATTTTCCACTAATCCTGTCAATGGGGAGGTGATTGTAATTGAGATGAATCCTCGGGTTTCTCGCTCTTCGGCTTTGGCTTCTAAGGCGACGGGTTTCCCCATTGCAAAATTTGCGGCGAAATTGGCGGTGGGTTATTCCTTGGATGAGATTTCTAATGATATTACCAAGAAAACCCCTGCTTCTTTTGAGCCTACCATTGATTATGTGGTGACAAAAATTCCCCGTTTTGCTTTTGAGAAGTTCCCCGGTTCTTCTTCTACCCTCACTACTCAGATGAAGTCGGTGGGAGAAGCCATGGCCATTGGACGTACTTTTAATGAATCTTTCCAAAAGGCTTTGAGATCCCTCGAAATTGGTCGTTTTGGCTTTGGGTGCGATCGCAATGAAACCTTACCTACCCTATCTCAAATTAGTTCTCAATTGCGTACTCCTAAACCTGAGCGCATTTTTAGTGTTTACCATGCCCTGAAATTGGGAATGAGTGTGGAGGAAATTTACGGCCTGAGTGCGATCGATCCTTGGTTTTTAGATAAAATGCAAGAGATTGTAGAGATCGAAAAATTCATGAAGCGTACTCCCCTTAAGCAAATTAGTAAGGAGGAGATGTTAGAGATTAAAAAACAAGGTTTTAGCGATCATCAAATTGGCTTTGCCACTAAAACCAAAGAAGATGAAGTCAGGGCTTATCGTAAATCATTAGGGGTATTACCAGTTTATAAATTAGTAGATACCTGCGCCGCCGAATTTGAAGCCTTTACCCCCTACTATTACTCTACCTATGAATCGGGAGCCAGTGAAAATAACGTCACCGATAATAAAAAAGTGATGATTTTGGGAGGAGGGCCGAACCGCATCGGACAAGGTATCGAATTTGACTACTGTTGTTGTCATGCTTCTTTTTCTCTCCAGGATGCAGGTTTTGAGACTATCATGGTTAACTCTAACCCCGAAACCGTCTCCACCGACTACGATACGAGCGATCGCCTTTACTTTGAACCCCTCACCAAAGAAGATGTTTTAAATATCATCGAATCGGAAAATCCTGATGGGGTAATTATTCAATTTGGTGGACAAACTCCCCTCAAACTAGCCGTACCTCTGAAAAACTACCTTGGGGATGCCCATTGCCCCGTCAAAACCAAAATTTGGGGTACATCCCCCGACTCCATCGATACCGCTGAAGACAGGGAAAAATTTGAAGCCATTCTTGATGATTTAGGTATCAAACAACCCCCCAATGGTATCGCCAGAAGTTTTGAAGAAGCCTTGATCATTGCCGAGAAAATCACCTATCCTGTGGTGGTACGTCCTTCCTACGTCCTTGGGGGTCGTGGTATGCGCGTGGTTTATAATGTGACTGAGCTAGAACAGTATATGAAATATGCGGTACACATTGAACCTGAACATCCTATCTTAATTGATAAATTCCTCCAAAATGCCATTGAGGTGGATGTGGATGCCATTTGTGACCATACGGGGCAAGTGGTTATTGGCGGTATTATGGAGCATATCGAAGAAGCGGGGGTACACTCTGGAGACTCAGCTTGTTCTATTCCTTATACTACCCTCAGCGATGAAGTTGTTGATGTCCTCCGAGATTGGACGGTAAAATTAGCTCAATCTTTAAAAGTGGTGGGCTTAATGAACATTCAATATGCTGTACAGGGGGAAACCGCTTACATTCTCGAAGCGAATCCCCGGGCTTCGCGCACCGTGCCTTATGTTTCTAAAGCCACAGGAAGACCATTGGCAAAGGTTGCATCTTTGGTGATGTCTGGTAAAACCCTAAAAGAATTAAACGCCACCGAGGAAATTATTCCCCGTCATGTAGCGGTGAAAGAGGCGGTATTACCTTTTAATAAGTTCGTTGGTGCTGATACTCTCCTAGGACCTGAAATGCGTAGTACAGGGGAAGTAATGGGTATCGATAGCGACTTTGGGAAAGCGTTTGCAAAAGCGGAAATCGGTGCAGGGGTTACTATCCATACTTCTGGGACTGTGTTCATTTCCATGAGTGATCGGGATAAAGGGGCGATCGTTCCCGTGGCTAAGGATTTAGTTGCCCTGGGCTTTAAACTGGTAGCCACTTCAGGTACTCGTAAAGCTCTCTTGGAGAATGGGGTGGAAGATGTGGAATTGGTTTTAAAACTCCATGAAGGTCGTCCCCACGTCATTGATTGCATCAAAAACAATCAGATTCAATTTATTATCAATACCCCCAGTGCAGAGGAAGAATCCCTCTATGATGGTCGTAAAATTCGTCGTAGCGCCCTAGATTATCGACTACCTATCATTACTACCATTGCGGGAGCAAGAGCCACGGTAGAAGCCATACGTTCTCTACAGTCCGAACCTTTACAGGTTAAAGCTCTTCAGGATTATTTCCTTTAATAAATTAGCCCTTCTCTTACCTTACGGGAGAGGGGTTTTGCTATTTTATTTTGAGAAAAAGTATAATCATCTGCCAATCACAGAAAAGGGACGTAATACATAATTACATCCCTTCCTTAGTCGTGAAAATACCAACTATTTACTTATTGGGTTGGGGAGTCATGCGCAAATAAGGCTTGATTTCAGTCACACCTTTAGGAAACTTCTGTTTCGCTTCTTCGGTGGGAATGGAAGGCACCACTACGCAATCATCTCCATCTTGCCAGTTAGCAGGGGTTGCAACTTGGTGATAATCAGTTAGTTGTAAAGAGTCGATAACCCTTAAGATTTCATCAAAATTACGTCCTGTACTAGCAGGGTAGGTGATGGTTAATCTTAACTTTTTGTTAGGGTCGATGATGAATACACTTCTAACGGTAAGGTTATTTAAAGACTTAGGATGAACCATACCGTATAAATCAGCTACGGTGCGATCGCCATCAGCCAAAATAGGATAATTAACGGTAGTATTTTGAGTTTCGTTAATATCACAAATCCAACCCTTATGGGATTCGACATCATCTACACTCAAAGCGATAGTTTTAACATTGCGTTTTTTGAACTCGGACTGTAAACTAGCCACAGTACCCAATTCAGTGGTACATACGGGAGTATAATCTGCAGGGTGAGAAAAAAGAACTACCCAACTATCTCCAGCCCAATCATAAAAATTAATCTCCCCCTCACTAGAGGCTTGAGTAAAGTTAGGAACAGTATCCCCTAATTGTAATGCCATATAAAATTTTTCCTATAAACTAAAACGAACTATAGATTTAAGATTTCCCACGCAAAGGGTAAAATTGAAACTGTCTCATATTTTACAATTATTCTTGAGACTACCGAAAGATTATTTTATTCTTCTTTACAAATCTTTACGAAACCTTTAAGTATCAGGGCTGTTTCACTGATAAAATCAAAACTAACTCATAGCAATCTTCCCCAAACTAAAGCATTATCATCAATGCTAGGGATTAGAGATTAACAAACCAATGGGCAATAAAAACCACCATAGGATGGCAAAATTGTTCATCAATTAAGTTGTCAAGGCCATGACCCTAGACTGAATAAAATAAAAAAATCTCAAGTAAATATTAAAAAACTATCTTAAATTTGGAGGTTCATTTTTCATGAAATTATTATGGCAACGTATCACTGCATATTTTAGTATCCTTGTTGTTGGTTGTGCCTTGTTATTTGCTCAACCCGCTCAAGCATTAGATTTCAATGGCATTAGTCAATTAAGCCCCCGTATTGTAGCGGTAGAGGGTGATATGTCTGATGTAGCCAGTGATATTCCCAGCGACACCATTGACGTTAACAATAGTGATATTCGTGATTTCCGTGAGCTAAGAGGATTTTATCCCAAACTAGCAAGTATGATCATTCAGAATGCCCCCTACGAAGAAGTAGAGGATGTTTTAAGCATCCCCGGCTTGAGTGAAAGACAAAAAGAAAGATTACAAGCGAATATCGATAGATTTAGTGTTACTCCTCCTTCATACATTTTGAACGAAGGTGACGAGCGTTATAATCCTGGGGTTTACTAAACCAAGGCTGTAATCAAAAAAAATTCTGTTATAGATAGGTTTTAGGCTTTAGGGTCTTGTTTTTGGGTTATTTTGTTGATTAAATTTGATTCACTAATTAAATCAATATTCCTAAAATCAATTATTTATAATTTGTTATAAATTTTTCACCTAATGCCTAACACCTAAAGTCTATTTATTTTGTGCCATGGTCATCAAAATATTATGGGTGCTATGCTCAATTTCTCCTTCCTTGGGGCGACGTTGAACATAACTGCCATCGGGTTGTAATTCCCAACATTGCCGATTATCAGAAAGCATAATACCCAATAACTCTTCTAGTTGCTTCACTAATTTTGGTTCTTCTACGGGGGTGATGGCTTCTACCCTACGAGATAAATTTCGGGTCATCCAATCGGCACTACCAATATAAATTTCTTCCTCACCATTATTGTGAAAATAAAAAATTCGGGAATGTTCTAAAAATCTACCGATAATGCTCACTACTTTAATGTTTTCGCTCACCCCTTCAACTCCCGGGCGTAAACAACAAATTCCCCGAAGGATTAAGTCTATTTTTATCCCTGCCTGGGAGGCACGATAAAGCGCCTCGATAACAGGTACATCTACCAAAGAATTCATTTTAGCTACGATTCTACCCGTGCCACCATTACGGCAATGTTCTGCTTCCCTTTCGATCATGGCAATCATGCGATCGCGCATAGTAACAGGGGCAACCAACAACTTACGAAAAGCCTTTTGTTTAGAATAACCCGTCAAATAATTAAATAAATCGGTCAAATCTGCCCCCAAATCTTCCCGACAACTAAACAAACCAATATCAGTATAAAGTTTTGCGGTTTTAGGGTTATAATTTCCCGTGCCAATGTGAACATAGCGGCGAATCTTATCCTCATCCTTGCGCACTACCAGAACAACTTTTGTATGAGTTTTTAAGCCCACCAAACCATAAACTACATGGACTCCAGCCTTTTCTAACTTCCTTGCCCACAGGATATTATTTTCCTCATCAAAACGAGCTTTTAATTCCACCAAAGCCACCACTTGCTTACCATTTTCCGCCGCCTCAATGAGTGCTTTAATGATGGGAGAATCCCCCGAAGTACGATAAAGAGTCATCTTAATTGCCATTACATCTGGATCATGGGCAGACTGGGTGATAAACTCTTGCACGGTCGCCGAAAAAGAATGATAGGGGTGATGTACCATCAAATCAGATTTACGAATCATGGCAAAAAATTCGGGGCTGATGTGATCATCTCCATCATCCTGCTCTAAAAGTAACTCTTGGAAATGATCAAAAGGTGGGGGAACAACGGCACTCCAAGGATTATCCTTTAATTCAGGTAGGGGAAAGCCTGTGAGGGCAAATAAATCACCTAAACCCAATAAGCCTTCTATTTCATAAACATCCATGGGCTGTAAATTTAACCCTTGCATAAGCATTTTTTTGATATTACTGGGCATGGAGGCATGGACTTCCAATCTTACGGGAGAACCAGCAAATCTTCTTTTTCTCAATTCCTGTTGAATCGCCAATAGTAAATCGTCCGCCTCATCTTCCTGGACTCCCAAATCAGCATCACGGGTAAGACGGAAATTGTGGCATTCCTGCACGTCCATTCCGGGGAAAAGAGACTCTAAATTATGGGCAATGACTTGTTCTAGGGGTACTCCTACCCAAAGTAAATTATCATAATTTTCGCCCCCTACTTGCCTAAGATGTTCGGGAAAGGCTACAAAACGGGGCAGGGATTTAGGCACTTTGACCCTAGCAAATAATTCTGCTCCTGTGTCTGGGTTTTTTACTAGGACGGCTAAATTTAAACTCAGGTTAGAGATGTGGGGAAAGGGGTGACTAGGATCCACGGCAAGGGGCGTAAGGACTGGAAAAATGTTACTTTCGTAGTAGTCGTGTAGATATTTTCTTTGTTCTTGATTTAAATCGACAAAGTTTACTAAATGGATGCCATGATGGACTAATTCTTTTTTTAAATTGTATTCAAAGTTTTCAACGTGTTGTTGCACCACAGGACGTAAATATTTTTGGATATTCTCCATTTGTTGTATGGGGGTTGAACCATCAAAGGTTTTTTTGGTTACTTCTGCTTCGATTTGTCGTTTGATAGCGGCAACCCTAACCATGAAAAATTCATCTAAGTTGGAACTAAAAATAGCGGTGAATTTTAATCTTTCTAGTAATAATGTTCTTTCGTCTAGGGCTTCATGTAGTACTCGGCGGTTAAATTCTAGCCAACTTAGTTCTCGATTAAAGTAGTATTTACTATCTCTAAGATCGATTTTTGCTTCTCTCATGGTTTCTGTCATAGTAGTTTCTATATATTTTTATAGGTTACGGGCGTAGTAACTTTGTCTATAGTTTGTTATAGTATCTACTCATCATATCTTGATCAATAATTCTTCAGGTTATGATCTGATTAAGGGAGAGGTAATTAATAAAATTGTTGCGTGTTTAGGGTTGAACTTAAAAAAAAATGTCAAAAGAAAAACCCCCGGGCGTCTTTCCATGTTTCGACTCCGAAGGTTCTTCATATTTAACTCCTCACTTATCTATAATTAAAATATATTTGGAAACAATAGATCTTTCCCCTGTGACACTTCCTCAACTGTCACACCACCCATGAATTATTCAGTAAATCCTCGAAATCTAGCGAGGGCTTCGATGGTGCTAGTGCGATCGCGCCTTAGGGGTTCTTGGGTAGCGCTGACGGGGGTTTGGTCAATCTTGGCGATGGCAATATCAAAACTCTTGAGAGCTTCTTCGAGTGCTTCCACATTATTATCCCGCATCCCCTTTTCCCGTAGTATCTGACCACGGAGGTAATGGATTTCAGGGTTGTTGGGGGTACTTGCCACGGCTTTATTAGCGAAAGTAAGGGCTTGATCAAAATCCTTTAAATCCCTATAGGCGATCGCAATGCCCCGATGTACCAAATATTGGGGACTAGCAAACTGCTGTAATTGACTAATGGCTTGATTAGGGCTAGAAAAAGGAAGATTAACCGCCAAAATCAAATTAAAATAACCCTTAATTAAACTCAACTCAGGATCATTACGATCAATTCTTTCCGCCTGTTCAAAGTAGCGAAAAACCGATTGTAGTTGACCAATGGCTGCCATGGGCCCGCTGGTTTGGAATCGGTAAGCACCCTGTAAAAAATTACCCACCGCTAAATAAAGATTACTGCGCAAAGGATCTTGAAGGGCGATCGCCCTTGCCACCCGTACAGTCTCATCGGCATAGGTTTTCATTCCATTCCAATCCTCCTCCGTATAAGCCAAAGAAGCCCGTAAAGCAGGAACTAAAGGATCATTAGCCTCCGACTGTTTCGCCTCATCCAACAACCTTCTGGCTCGAGGATAATTTCCCTCCTCAAAAAGAGCTCGAAAGGCCTGCTCAGTTTTATCTCCAATATCACGGGGATTATTAGTTCTAAAAGGATCTGCTGCCAAACTAGCCCCCATAGAAAATCCCCAAGACAACATCGAAAGGGCAATGGTTGAAAAAATAAAAGCCCCCTGACGACGAACTCGAAAAAGAGAAAAAAACTTCTTATTTTGCATGATCAAATTACTGCCTCTTGAAGGAAAAATGTTAACAATACCTTTAGCAACTATCATAAAAGGTAAACAATGCTTACGATTGTAGCCTAAACTATGCTTTCCTTAAAAAACGTTGGTTATCACCCCGCCGCTACTCCTACTCCCATTATAGAAAATATTAGCCTTAACCTAGAACCCCAAAAACTAGGATTAATCGTTGGTAAAAGTGGCTCAGGCAAAACAACCCTCCTCGAAATTTTGGCAGGACTAGCACAAAACACTAGCGGAAAAATTTTCTGGGAAGAAGAAGAAATCACCTCCGTCGAACTCCAACAACTAAGCGGACTCGTATTTCAATTTCCCGAAAGACATTTTTGTGGCTCCAATGTATTAGAAGAGCTACGATTAGGACACCCCGAATTAAGTGCCATCAAAGTAAAAGAAGCCCTCACAGAAGTAGGACTAGGACATCTGAGTTATGAGACTTCCCCCCATGTCCTCAGTGGTGGACAACAAAGGCGTTTATCCCTTGCCGTGCAACTGATACGACAACCAAATATTTTATTATTGGATGAACCCACCGCAGGATTAGATTGGTTAATGCGAGATCAACTGGTTAACCTTTTAGCAAAATTAAAACAACATTGGACATTATTGATAGTTACCCATGATGCCAGTGATTTAATCTCCATTGCCGACTATTGTTGGCGCATTGAGGCAGGAAAGATGGAATCCGTCGCTCCCACAGAATTTAAGGTCAAGCCAAGATTACAGTTAGTAATGGATAATTGCATGGAAAAAATTGAGCCATCGTCAAAGGGGAAATAAAATCTTAATTGATCATTGACAGTAATGATATGTCACAATGATAGCGTTATGGATAAATAGAATAAATAATCTGCATGGACAGTTTAAAATTATATGAATACGCTTGGCTAGTGCCAACCTTACCCCTCATCTCCGCAATGGTAGTGGGTATTGGTTTGATCTCTTTTAACCAAGCTACCAATAAATTAAGACAAGTTAACTCCATTTTCATTATTTCCACCCTAGGGGCGTGTTTAGCCCTTTCCGTGGCTTTATTTTGGAGTCAGTGGCAAGGGGCAGAGCCTTATACTAAAATGATTGAGTGGGCTTCTGCAGGAGACTTTTCTCTGAGTATGGGTTATACCATTGATCACCTTAGTTCACTAATGCTTGTCATCGTTACCACCGTGGCACTATTGGTGATGATTTACACCGATGGCTATATGGCGCATGATGAAGGTTATGTACGTTTTTATGCCTACCTCAGCATTTTTAGTGCTTCGATGTTGGGTTTAGTAGTTAGCCCCAACCTTGTGCAAGTATATATCTTTTGGGAATTGGTGGGGATGTGTTCTTACCTACTTATCGGCTTTTGGTACGATCGCAAAGCGGCCGCCGATGCTTGTCAAAAGGCTTTTGTAACCAACCGTGTGGGGGATTTTGGCTTATTACTCGGAATGCTCGGTTTATATTGGGCTACGGGTAGTTTCGACTTTGGGGAAATGGGTACTAGGCTCCATGAATTAGTCCTCTCTGGACAGGTAGCTGGTTGGTTAGCGGCACTCCTCGCAGTTTTGGTCTTTTTAGGTCCTGTGGCAAAATCAGCCCAGTTCCCGCTCCATGTATGGCTCCCTGATGCGATGGAAGGTCCTACCCCCATCTCTGCTCTTATTCACGCTGCTACCATGGTCGCCGCTGGGGTATTTTTGATCGCTAGAATGTATCCTGTGTTTGAGCCTATTCCTGTGGCTATGGATTTAGTTTCTTGGGTGGGTTGTTTTACTGCCCTCTTGGGTGCAACCATTGCTTTGACTCAAAATGACATTAAAAAGGGTTTGGCATATTCCACCATTTCCCAGTTAGGATATATGGTAATGGCTATGGGTATCGGTGCTTATAGTGCTGGTTTATTCCACCTGATGACCCACGCTTATTTTAAAGCTATGTTGTTCCTCTGTTCTGGTTCGGTAATCCATGGTATGGAGGAAGTGGTAGGGCATGAGCCTGTGTTGGCACAGGATATGCGTTTGATGGGTAATTTACGCAAATATATGCCCATTACCTCCAGTTGTTTTTTGATCGGTACTTTGGCGATTTGTGGTATTCCTCCTTTTGCTGGATTTTGGTCGAAGGATGAAATTTTAGGTTTAGCTTTTGAGGCGAATCCTGCTTTGTGGTTAATCGGTTGGTTGACGGCTGGTTTGACTGCTTTTTATATGTTCCGAATGTATTTCATGACCTTTGAGGGAGACTTTAGAGGGAAGGATCATAAAATTCAAGAAGAGTTGTTAGCGGCGGCGAATATTATTCCTAGTGATGAAGGACATCACGGCGAGAAACCCCATGAGTCTCCTTTAACCATGACTTTTCCTTTGATGATGTTGGCGATTCCTTCTATTTTTGTTGGTCTTTTGGGAATGCCTTGGAATAATCGTTTTGAGGAATTTATTGCGTCTCCCAATGAGGTTGTCACGGAAGTTGCTCACCATTTTGATTTGACTGAATTTTTGGTGATGGCGGGTAATTCTGTGGGTATTGCTTTAATTGGTATTACTGTGGCTTCTTTGATGTATCGTACCAAGAAAATTGACCCCAGTGCGATCGCCTCTAAAATCCCTACTTTATATCAATTCTCCCTTAACAAATGGTATTTTGACGAAATTTATGACAGTGTCTTTGTGAAAGGATGTCGTCGTATCGCTAGGGGCATCATGGAAGTTGACTACAAAGTTGTAGATGGTGCTGTTAACTTAACGGGTTTATTCACCATTGTTACGGGCGAGGGCTTAAAATACCTAGAAAATGGGCGGGCGCAATTTTACGCTTTGATCGTTTTTGGTGCGGTATTGGGTTTTGTTATTGCTTTTAGTGTTATCCGTTAAATATTCTTTAAACTTCAATTGGTTATTTGGGTGCAACATGGTTGCACCTTTTTTTGAGAAATAAATTTTGTCAAGTTGGTAAAGTTGACTATCAGTAACTAGAGAAGCAATTACAAAGTTAACTGGTTATTATTTATGTTTTTTGAGCTAGGATTATTGGTGGCTAGTAAGGGCTTGCAAAAATTCCCCCGTATCAAAGTAATGCTCTACTTTTTCAATTTTTAGATTCTCATCTAAAGTAGCAACACTTAAACCAATAATTTCGATCATTTTACCCGTGGGGGAAAAGTCTTTATAATTACCCTTAAAATTACCCCAATGTCTCCATTTAAAAACTACATTAGGAGGGGGGGCAACAACTTCTAATAATTCCCAGTGAAATCCCTCTGGAAAAGCATTATGAAATAGTTGATAGGATGAGTCAAAATCTTCTTTGGAGGATTGATAATGTTCACTATCTTTCAGGAATAAATTATAAGTGCCTTCTTCGATAATATCCTCGGCTGTATATTCTTTTCCTCCATTGGTGGACATGGTAAATTTATCTTTTACCACAGACATCCATTGAGAAGGGTTAACCTTATGGGTAGCCTCCATTTCAAAGGTTTTAACTAGGTTATGGGCGATCGCATTTAAAGAACCTTCAGCATGATTGGTAATACGTTCTTTCATTTGATATTTATTCGTTTCAGAGTAATCGGGCTTACCGTCTCGCCACTGAGTATCCTTATCTTGCTCCAATACCGCCTCTCTATCCTGAATCCAAAGGGGAGTAGATGAATTACTGCTCATATAATCAAACTCTATTTATATGTTTTCTGAGCTATATTAACAAAAAAAAATAATTTTATCAAAGTAAAGTGTAATATCTTAGAGCAGGTAATGGGAAACAAGTAATGGTTTATTTACTATTTTTAAGTTTAATTAAGTGTAAGGGTTGATAAAGTGTTTTACCTTTATTAAATTTTTATAATAATGCTAAAAAGGTGTTTATGATGAATGCAATTAAAAAATTTCTAATTGGCTTTTTTCTCATTCTTGGCGTACCCCTAAGCCTATTAATGATCTTTTCGCTGTTTGATACTACCGCCACCAAAGAAGACAGAGACGGTGCGATCGCAGCATTATTTCTTTTTGGTTTACCCCCCACAGGTATCGCTACTTATTTGATATTTGATTTAAAGTCTAGTCAGAAAAATAATACTAACCAAAAGCAAACTAATAAAGAACAAATATTTTTAGAACTATTAGCAAGCAATAATGGAGAAATAACAGCTTTGAAATTTGCACTAGAAAGTAAATTACCCTTAGCAAATGCTCAAGAATATTTAGATAGTAAAGCTCGAGAATTAAATGCTGACTTTTCAGTTAATGATGAAGGCAATATTACTTACAAATTTTATGTGTGAACTATCTTTTTACCACATGAAATATATTAATTTAGGTTAGTATGTGATTGTAGTTATCAAAAAACTGGGTTTGAAACCCTGTCCTTTTAGGTCGGGGAGGTTCAAGAGAGTAAACAAGTAGAGTGAATAGTGGGCTTAGGCCCATTGCCCATAAGCAATAAATAAAAGCACGGTTTATAAATCGGATTGATAAGTAATGTTGATGACTCCCTCAAGGAGAAGTAAATTGTTCAAAGAACCTTGGTAAGGTATAATCAGACTCGGTCGTGAGAACTAGACATAAAGACACGAGAGCATAGTTAAAGAGAAATCATGAAAAAGCTAATAGAAGGATTACATCGCTTTCATGCTGGTTATTTTGAAAGCCACAAAGAATTATTTGAAAAACTTTCCCAAGGGCAACATCCCCGTATTCTCTTTATTACTTGTTCTGATTCTCGCATTGACCCTAATCTTATCACTCAAGCCAATGTGGGTGATTTATTTGTGATTCGTAATGCTGGTAATATTGTACCCCCCTATGGAGCTACTAATGGAGGTGAAGGGGCTTCCATTGAGTATGCCATTACGGCCCTTGGCATTGAACATATTATTGTTTGCGGACATTCCCATTGTGGGGCGATGAAGGGTTTATTTAAAATGTCTAAGTTAGAAGAACAAATGCCCCTTGTTTATGATTGGTTGAAACAGGCGGAAGCTACCCGTCGCCTTCTTAAGGATAATTATGGACACCTTTCCGATGAAGAAGTTTTACCCATTGCGATCGCCGAAAATGTCCTTACTCAACTCGAAAATCTTGCCACTTACCCCGTTATTAGAAGTAAACTATATCAAGGAAAATTGGCTCTCCATGCTTGGGTATATAACATTGAATCAGGGGATGTGCTAGCTTACGATCCAGTAAGTCACGATTTTGTAGATTTAGAGACTAGGAATGCTCCCCCTGAGTTTATCTATGACTTGAAACCAACAAACTACTATCGTACAGTACCTGCTAGTCCAGTTAATAAAACTATTAATGATGCCCGTACCAACCAAAATAATCTCAACTCCTCGGAGATAGGGGAAAAGTTACAGGAGACAAATAAAGTCTCTAGTCCTGCCTTTGGAGATAACCATCCTCGCTCTAATCGTCTTTCTGCTGAACAAGCTGAACGTATCTATAAGGGTTCTTATTAGAGTCTTTGTCAATGAAAAGGATGAAATAGTTAAGTCTTTCTTTAGAGGGTTATCTAACTTAAGAATGCTTACACTTTCAGATCGAGGAGTTGTTAAATGGGTTATAAATGGGTAAGTTTAAAGTTTTTTAAAATCAATCTAATTTACTCTAGTCATTTTCCCACTGTTCGGAAGAGATTAAGTCACCAATTTGATCTCTTAATAAATAGTCGCATTTTTCGAGTTCACATTCCACACACACCCACTCTCTGGCAGGAATGTACTGACAAAGAACATAAATAGGTTGATGGCGACTTACGGTGCCTTTTTCTACCAATTGTCTTACTTCGTCTTGGATCATATCGATGGAATATCTGGTTGCAGTTTTTTCTAGGGTTTTCATCTGCTTTTTCCTCGTTGATTGAGTTTATCTATCTTCCACTATAGTGTAACTCATGAAAATCATAAATAAAGGTCTTCTGTATAATTTATTACACTTTTTTAAGATTCTCTATGGATCTCTATATATGTATAGGTTTTTGTCATTTATGTTACAAAAAATTTCCTTTGATGATGTCAGGGTTTGTTGATATTTGAAATATTTGTTTACAAAGGCTCTTTTGGGCGATCGCCATTTGTCCATAGGAGAAACCCCATGGTAAGTCTGTGGGAATTTGATTTTTAAACCAATCCATCATATAGGGGCTTCCATAAATCATTAATCCCTGTAGATGAGGGTTTTGTAATAATTTTGTGTAGGTTTTAAGGGCGATCGCACTTAGTCCAGCACTTCCACGAAAAGGATTACCTCTGATGAAGACTTGGAGAATAAAAGGCTCAGTAATTGGTTGATTTTCCCACATATAGAGGTTACGTTGATCAAATACTTGGGCTTGATAACCGAAGGTTGCGGGGATGGAGATGGCGGGAGTTTGTCGATCCAGAAAATCACAATTTAAAAGGTCATCCACTACTACTATATTTATGCCCTGATTGACCTGTTTAACGCTTCTTGACAGGTTTATTTGATTACTTTTGACTAAAATTTCGTTTATTACCTGTTGCGAGGCAAAACTACCCATGCCATCCAGTGAAGGTTGTGAAACTTGACCATTAAATAATTTTTCTTTGGCTTTTTGTACCCTTGCGAAACTTTCATCAATACGACTTTCGCTTATTTCTCCTTTTTCTACCGCCTCAACAATAGAATTAATAGCTACTAGGGGATTTTCTGGCATGAGTAAAATATCTGCCCCTGCCTGTAGCGCTTTGACGGCAATTTTTTCGGGGGGGGCATATTTAGCCACTCCGCCCATGATGAGGGCATCGGTGACAATGAGACCATCAAAGCCCATATTTTCCCTTAGTTGTTGAGTCAAAATGGTGTGGGAAAGGGTAGCAGGATTTTCTTTATCATAGGCACTAACCAACAGATGTGCGCTCATAATAGCATCAATCCCGAGGGCGATCGCCCCTTGAAACGGTACTAACTCTATCTCTTCTAATCTTGCAGAGGAATGATTGATTATAGGTAAATCCAAATGGGAATCTATGGAAGTATCCCCATGACCGGGAAAATGTTTTGCACCGTTGAGGATAGGATAACATTGAGTACCCCTAATAAAAGCCGAACTTAACTCCCTCACCACTTCTGGATTATCGCCAAAAGCCCGAACATTAATAACAGGGTTATCTGGATTATTATTAACATCCACCACAGGCGCCAAAATCCAATTAACACCGATGCTCAAAGCCTCTTGGGCAGTAATTTTGCCCATGTCTTCTGCATACTTCTGGGCTAAACATAAATCCTGTTTCGCAATTTCTCCTAACGCCATGGGAGGAGGAAACCAAGAAGCCCCCGTAAATCTTTGCCCTACTCCTTCCTCAATATCCGCCGCTATCAATAACGGAGTTTTTGCCCATTGATTTAGCTGTTTTGTCCTTTCAGCAATTTCGGCACAACTACCCCCTAAAAGAATTACCCCCCCTATGTTATATTCCGATAACCATGTCTGCAATTGTTGATTATTGGCTTCCCATGCAGGATAACGAATTTGATGATCAAATAAATAGCCCGTGGTGCGCACGACTATTAATTGTCCTATTTTTTCTTGGAGGGATAAATTTTTCATTAAAATTAGCGTTGCTGATTTTGGAGATAATTTCTAGGGTCGGCGAGGAATAGGGAATAGTGATAATATTCTTATATTAATTTCGGACAAATCTGTACCATGGGAAGTCTCCCCTCGCCTTCTGGGTTGGGGTTAGGGTAAATGAAATTTAATTCTCAATTATCAACTATTAATTGTCAATTGTTTATTGCTTTCCGTCATTTGTTGAACAAACTCAGCAATATTGTCACGGTTGAGACGGTAAAGAAGGGGATTCGCCACCAAGTAAGCACTACTTTCAAAAAGGACATCGATTTCTATCAATCCATTTTCCCGTAAGGTTTTACCCGTAGAAACTAAATCAACAATGGCTTCAGACATTCCAGTGATGGGACCCAATTCTACCGAACCATAAAGGGGTACAATTTCCACAGGTAAATCTAAAGCTCTAAAATGTTCCTTGGCACAGTTAACAAATTTTGAAGCGACGATACCATGGGCAGGTAAATCAACAGATTTACGATAGGGGCTATCTTTGGGTACTGCCACCGACATCCGACAATAGCCAAATCCTAAGTCAGCTAAATGGGCAATGTTAGCTTTTTTTTCCTTCAGGACATCATAACCTGCAATACCGAGGTGGGCTTGACCATATTCCACATAAACGGGTACATCTTGCGCTCTGACTAACAACGCTTTGGCTACCCCAGTGGGATCTTCTATTTGTAGTTGACGGTTACTAGAGGATAGAAACAAACTAAAATCTAGTCCTGCTTTTTTGCATAATTCGATACTATCTTTTAATAATGCCCCTTTAGGAAGTGCGATCGTTAACATGGATTTACTTTTGCAATGGTGACTCAACCAATTATTAACTAAAATCTGTCATCGCACAATGGTTAATTGGGGAGATAAAAGGATGAAGATATAAAGTGAACGTGAACAAAACAAGCAAAATCCTCTTAATTCAACGGTTAATAGTTTTGATCTTAACCATTTCTTACTCTAAGGTTAATTAGTCTTTAAACCAATAAAGGTACTCTGTTAGGCGGTGTAAGTAATACTTGGCCGTTATTTCAAGACTACAATTAATACATAGAGTATAATGACTATCAATCTGAATCTCATTGGCACTTATCGCACAGGTATTTTTCAACAGAGTGCGGCAGAAATTCCTGCTTATGATCCCATAACCCAAAGATTATTCGTGGTTAATGCTCAGTCAGCTTCTGTTGATGTGCTAGATATGAGTGATCCCACAAGCCCAATAAAAATTGGAGAAATTGTAGGGGAGAATGTCGGCGGTATTGTTAACAGTGTGACAGTGAAAAATGGTATCGTTGCTGTGGCTGTTGAAGCTAATATTAAAACTGATCCGGGTAGTGTAATTTTGTTTAGCTCTGATGGTGATTTTAGCTCTTTCATAGAACCTGAAAGAATTTTACCCGCTGGGGCATTACCCGATGCCATTACTTTTACCCCTGATGGCAATAAAATTTTGGTTTCTAATGAGGGCGAACCAAATGAAGACTACACCATAGATCCAGAAGGTTCTGTAACTATTATTGATGTTACTAATGGTATTGCTAATGCTACCGTTACTCAGGTTAATTTTAATGCTTTTGACGATCGCATCGAGGAATTAAGAGCATCTGGAGTGAGAATTTTTGGTCCGGGGGCATCGGTATCCCAAGACTTAGAGCCAGAATGGATTACCGTCAGTAGCGATTCTAAAACGGCCTATGTCTCTTTACAGGAAAACAATGCGATCGCCATTCTTGACATTGAAAAAGGAATCATTACTGACATCAGACCTTTGGGATTCAGAGACCATAATTTACCGGGTAATGGCATAGATGCCAGTGATAGGGATGGTGTGATTAACATTGCCAACTGGCCAGTATTTGGTATTCCTCAACCTGATACTATTACCTCCTATGAAGTTAATGGGCAAACTTTTATTGTCACTGCCAATGAAGGAGATGCCAGAGATTATCGTGGCTTTAGTGAAGAAGTAAGGGTAAATAGTTTATTACTCGATCCTGTGGTTTTCCCCAATGCGGCTGAGTTACAAAGAAATGATCAACTAGGACGTTTAACTGTTACCAATACCCTTGGGATAAGTGATAGAGCTATTTTTGTGTCTGAATTAAATGGTGAGCAAGAGGTTGATCCTGTGACCACCGATGCAGAAGGAGAAGCTCTTTTGTGGGTTGATGACGACAGCTTTTTAAACATTAGATTAACGGTTGGAGGGCTCGATTTTGGTCCTTTATTTGGTTTTGCTCCTCTCACAGAGGATACTGGGGATGATGTAACCTTAATTCATATTCATGAAGGAATCAGAGGTACTAATGGTGGAGTAGTATGGGATATTTTTGAGGATCCAGATACCGAGATTGTCATTTCTGATGATGGTACCGCTATTATCACCAGTATTTGGCAAGAAAATACCATCCCCAAAACTCTCCAAGGAGAAGACGCACCTTTCTATTTCAACATCCATACTGAACGCAATGCAGGGGGAGAAATTCGTGGTCAACTCATGGGAGAAATCGCTTACAGTGAAATTTATGCTTACGGAAGTCGATCTTTTTCTATTTATGATCAAGATATTAATTTAATTTTTGATTCTGGAGATCAATTCGAGCAAATTATCGCCGAGCAAATAGAAAGTGGTATTTTGCCTTTTAAAGCCTTTAATGCAAACCATACCAGTAATGATAGCTTTGATACCCGTTCTGATAATAAAGGACCTGAACCAGAAGGTATTGCCATCGGTGAAATTAACGGAGTTCCCTATGCCTTCATCGGTTTAGAAAGAATTGGTGGGGTAATGGTTTACAACATCAGTAACCCTAATGCTCCTCAATTTATTCAATATATCAATAATCGAGACTTTAGCGTAGAGACTCAACTACCTGACGGCTCTACTAATCCTGAAGTGGGAGATTTGGGTGCAGAAGGTTTAATTTTTATCAGTGCAGAAGATAGCCCCAATGGGAAACCTTTGTTAGTGGTAGCTAATGAAGTAAGTGGAACGACAACGGTATTTGAGGTGGAACTACCTACCCCAGAACCTTTTACCCTTCAATTGTTCCACGTTGCGGATCAGGAGGCTGGTACTGCTGCTTTTGAAGATATTCCTCGATTTTCAGCAGTGTTAAATGCTCTTCGTAATCAAGATCTTGATAATGATGGTATTCTTGGTTTTGCTAATACTTTAACTCTTTCTTCCGGTGATGCCTATATCCCTGGTCTATTCTTTGGTGCTTCTCAACAGGCTTTTGGTGGTGCAGGACGGGGGGATATTTTAATTCAAAATGAGTTAGGAATACAGGCGATCGCCTTTGGAAACCATGAATTTGACCTCGGTACAGCTTTAGTCAGAGATTTGATTCTTGGGGATGAAACTTTCTCTGGTACAAATTTCCCTTACCTCAGTTCTAACCTTGATTTTAGTACGGATGCTAATTTGGCTGATTTAGTTGTACCCAATGGTCAAGCCCCTTTACCTAATAGCATTGCTGCCAGTGTAGTTTTTGATGTAAATGGCGAACAGGTTGGGGTTGTAGGTGCGACAACTCCCACGATTCGTAATACTAACGTGACTATTTCTAGTCCTGGAGATGTTACTGTTTTACCAACTCCTTTTGATGGTGTACCAACCCCTGAACAATTAGATGCTCTGGCCGCCGAGATTCAAGCCGATGTGGATGCCCTTATCGAAGCCAATCCCGGTTTAAATAAAGTTATTTTGTTGTCTCATATGCAACAACTTTCCATCGAACGAGAGTTGGCAACTCGGTTAAGACACGTTGATATTATTGTGGCTGGTGGCTCGAATACCCGTCTTTTTGATGAAAACGACCGTCCCCGTGCGGGGGATTCTGTACAGGGAGAATATCCCATTTTTACCACTGATGCGGACGGAAATCCCGTGGTGATCGTTAATACTGACGGAAACTACAAATATGTTGGTCGTTTGGTGGTGGATTTTGATGAGAATGGTATTATCATTCCTGAAAGTTATGACCCTAACATTAGCGGTGCTTTTGCCACGGATGCTCAAGGAGTTGCAGATTTAAATGCAGAAGATTTAATTAATCCTGAAATCCAGAATATTGTTAATCAACTTCGAGATGTGGTAGTTGGTCGAGAAAGTAATATTTTCGGTATTAGTAATGTTTTCCTAAATGGCGATCGCAATAGTGTTCGTACTGAAGAAACTAACTTAGGTAACTTAACTGCTGATGCTAATCTTCTGTATGCTCAACAATTTGATCCTAATGTTATTATTTCCATTAAAAATGGTGGTGGTATTCGTAATAGTATTGGTCGTGAAATTGTACCTACAGGTAGTGTTGGAGAAATTCAATTTTTACCCACCGAAGCAGTTTTCGATGGTGATGGAAACGAAGTTAAGCCCCAAGGCGGTATCTCTGAAAACGATATTATAAATGCTTTGAGTTTCAATAACGGTTTAAGTTTAGTAACTGTCACCGCTCAAGAATTATTAGATATTTTAGAACACGCCCTAGAAGAAAGCACTGGTAGTAATACCCCCGGTCGTTTTCCTCAAGTAGGAGGTATGAGTTTTAGCTTTGACATAGAACAAGCACCAGGCAATCGCATTCAATCCCTCGTTATTAATGATCAAAATGGCGGAATTCTTGATGTAATAGTACAAAATGGCGAACTACAAGGGAATGCAACTCGTAGCTTCCGTATGGTGACATTAGATTTCCTTGCTAATGGTGGTGATGGTTTTCCTATCCCTCAAACTGATCGAGTAGATTTAGTGGGAGATGATTCTTCTCGCACTGGTAATGCAACCTTTGCCCCTGATGGTAGTGAGCAAGATGCTTTAGCAGAATTTCTATTTGACAATTTCCGTGAAACACCGTTTGATTTTGCTGATACTCCTGTGGCTGGAGATACTCGCATCCAAAACTTAACTTTCCGTGAAGATTCGCTAATTCAACCTGTACCCACTCCTCCCTTCATCGTAGAGGATGTCACCAGTGTTACGGGTATTCTTCTTGATTTATCCCAAAACCCTGAAGATGTGGCCGTTCGTCTCGATGATGATACTTTAAATCTCACGGATGCAGCTTTCCATAACATTATTGGTTTGTATCAAGTACAAAATTTCAGTGGGGCAGTAGTTGACATTTTCGATCTAAATAATAATGGCTCTACCACAGATTTATTAAACCCCGGAGATCAAGGTTATGCGTTTACTGCAATTTCTGGAGCTGTTAATAACTTTAATATTGAACTAGGGGCAAACGGAGATCCTACTAAAAATACAACAGCCAATGATTTCGGTGATGTTTTGTTAGAAGGTGGAAAAATTTATGCACCTTTCATTATTGCCAATGGTGGTAATCTAATTCCTAACGGTGGAAATGTTCAAGATGCCTTTGATGCTTTCCTCGGAGTTAATCCTGATAATGTTGGTGCAACTATCGAAAACTTTGATAGTCATGCTGTGGCTTACTTTAGTTTCCTTGGTGCCAACCCTGATAATTCGGCCCATGTTCGTAACTTAGGTAATAATGTCTTTGGGTTTGAAGATTTACCTGGCAATTTAGGGGTTAGTGATTTTGACTTTAATGATGCGGTAGTCAGATTTACTGCTGTTTCTGCTGTAGCAGCTTAATCAATACTCAATCTAAAAAATTATTTTTTTCACCCTTGATTGATTCAGGGGTGATTTATTATTTAAATTTTATTCAAAGCCAATTTTGAGCGAGTTTGAATGGCTATTTCTTCATCCTCATGCTGAAGATTAATTAGGGTTTTTTTGATGATATTTTTCATTTCTTGATTATCAATGACTTGATGAAGATTGGCGAGGGAAACCACGGTGGCATAACGTACTACCCATTCTCCATCTTTGGCGGTAATCAGGAGGGTATCTAATACTTGTTGTTGAGCTTGGGCTAATGTTTGGGGGGGAATGTTTTCCCAGATGATAGTACCTAAACCTTTGGTGGCGGCTCTCCTAACGCTGAGGGAAAAGTCACTGCGGGCGGCTTTTAATAGTAATTCTAGGGCGCGGGGGTCCCCTATTCCTGCAAAGACTCTGATAGCCCATGCCCTTGCCCCATAGTTATAGTCGTCAACGTTTTTGAGCAGGGCGGTTACGGCGGTTTCCCCTAGGGCTATTAGTCCTTCTGTGGCGGCTACGGCGGCACCGGGGTTATTAAATCCTAATACTTCGATGAGGGTGGGGATGGCTAGGGGCGATCGCACTTTAGCCAAATTACTAACAGCTAAAAATAAGGAGGGGGCGGAATCAGCTTTTTCTACGGCTTCAATCAAATCATTTATGGATGGAATAGTCTCTGTCATGGTCAATTTTTAGGACAAAAAGTTTGCTTCAAATTGTGCAGGGGTCAAATTTTGTTCAATGTATTGAGGGTTTGTGGGATTGTAAGGAGCTTGAACTATATCAATAGATAAAATCAGCCCAGAAGATGACAACACAGGTAAATCTGGGTCATATTCCGTGGCTCCTGTTAAACAGCTAGAAAAGCCCCTAAAGGTCATAATTTCAACGTTTTCTCCATTATCCTCGGCTCTGACTATGACCACAAACTGGGGGTTTTCTTTACTATATTCTTCAATTTTCAAGAGTAAATTATCCATTATTCATTGTTTCTATTGTTCAATGGCGATTCTACCTTGTTTGATTAAACGGAAGGCAAGGAAATAAAGTAAATAAATGCTATAAATAATTAAACCCGACATTCCCAAAAAGCCTAAAAAACCTGTGGTAGCGTTGGGATGAAACCAGCTTTTATAATGCCATGGGGCTTCTAACCATGCCCGACAAACCTTTTCCACCGCTGCTTCTTCAGAAAATGTACATCGTAAAAAAGGAGCAAAGGCGATCGCCCCTAGGATACCATAAATAGAAGTAGCCCAACGCCATGAGGTGAGCAGTAAACGTAGGGGGCTTCTTGGTAAATCCCGAATTTCATCGTTAATGTCAACCCAAAACCAAAGACTAATTACAATTAAAATATGTCCCACAAACCAAGCTATGTAACCCACTTGCCACACGGGAATAAATAAATAAATGGCGATCGCCAATAGACTAGCCACCCGCCAAAAAATTAATAATAACCGTTGAATAGAAGCAATATTAGAAAATAAACCCCAAATAGATAGACAAAGGGGAAAAAATAAACAGAAAACTAAAAATAACTTGTAATTAGTCCAGACTAAAGCCCGTAATAACGTATCTTCCATAATAAAAAATTTTAATATTCACCACAAAAAGAGGTGGGATACCCCACCCCTAGCTATTATTAAACAACAAATTGACCAATTAGTCGTCATAGATACGACATTCAGCCGCATCAGGATTATCTTCACAATATTGCTCTAAAGAATTTTTTTTCTTTTCTCCTTGTTGTTGGTGGGAAGCCTCTGCTTGTAGCTCTTCTACTGCATCCCAAGCCGCTGCACAATCCCCAGAAGTAGCTCCTTCAGTGCTACATACTTCCCTAGCTTGTTGTAATTCTTCTTGAATTTTATCTTGTATATTGCTCATAGTTTAATGGTTTATGATTTTATTACACCCTTATAGCTTATAACAGAATTTAAATCTTTGTTATCAAAAAACTACTTTTGAAACTCTGTCTGTCTTCCCAAGGTTACTCTGGGTATATGAAAGAAAAGTTTAAGACTTAATGATATATGACCCTACCTCTAGTATTTTACCGATCATAGAAATACTCATCACATCATCTCGAATAACTCCTTCTACTTCGATGGTGATACCATCCTGCTTCAAATCTTCTGGAGGGTTATATAATTCGTAAGTTTTACCCCCTTTTGTTACCAAAGCCCAAGCACCAACCGCAATGGCTCGGTATTCAACTTTTCCTGAGACTTTAATCATCATAATATTCAAAAAAATAACAGTGGTCCGAATTTTACTCGCTCAATCACTTCCTATGCTTGTTGATACTGCTTAAAGTTGCACTACTGAATCAATTATATCTCAATAGTTCCCTTGCTTCCTGCGGCGGTATATTTTAGGAAATCAGAGCGGTAGTAATAACCACTGTTACTTTTTGTTGACTTTTGAAAATGAAACTAACCGTAAACAGCTTGTTTAACCTCCTTATCTTCACTATTTGATTTTTAATAGTTTTCCTTCTCTACGTTGATATTTAATAGAGTTGCACTGAAAATCAGTTCCTCAATGAACTAACCCAGTTCCCTTGCTCTCAGTTGTAGCACTTTAGGAAAAATGAAACAGAAAACGAAAAGCTGTTTCGGAACTCGAAAGACTGATAACACAACGTATCTTATTCAGTTAAGTTACCTCACTTTTTCAATGGGTTTCTATCGTTGTCTGGTCTAACGGAGGGAAGAACTTTTTTCTTCCATATATATAATATAACAACCTTTTTCCTTCAATGCTATTAGGTTTTACAAAACTTTACATCTATTCTTATCAATTCTAAAATGAGTATTTATACATAATTGTATGTAAATTAACCTTTTTTTCTAATAGGCAACAATGACCACTATGGGGAAGAATGTGTATAAAGCTTTGGGTGAAAAATTGTTTTAATCGTGGGGCTTCTTCGACGGAGGGTAAAAGACTATCTTCCCCTGAAGCGATGATTAATACTGGGGAGGAAAATTGTCGAATTTTTCTGAGATTTAGATGGAATTGGTTGAGTAGTTGAATGCGATTGGATACGGTGAGGGGATGTATGGATTGGAGGGTATTTATAAGGTTTATGCGTTGTTTAGGTGCGATCGCACTTATTTTAACCAAAAAAGGAAATAAAATAAATGTAGTTCCATGGTAGATATTTTCAGGAATAACAGAGGTGATAAAAGTACCAACATTTAACCAACTACGACGATAAAAACTAGAAGCAGAATTAATCAAAATTACCTTATCGAAAAGATGAGGAATCACCTCCAAAAGTTTTAACGCCATACAAGCCCCAAAAGATTCCCCACAAAGATATATCTGAGAATAATTACTTTTATTAATTTCCCTCTCCAAAAGAGATATTAAAGGCGTTAAAAATCCTCGCCAATCCGATGCCCTATCGTGGGTAAAATCAAGACAACGGACTTCAAAATTTTGGTATAAATCCTTTTGGGTTTCCAATAACTTACCACTGCCATCCATACCCGGCAGGTAGATAAATAGGGGCTTTTTTTCTTTACTAATTCTATAGGGTAAAAATTTCATGGGGGAGAATAGGCAATGGAAAATTAATTATTTTGTCTTGAATTGAGGCTATTTTTGCTAAAAAGGACAAGGAATTTTAAAATATACTTTCTCTCCACCATGGGGATGATAAAAGCTAATTTCACGGTTATGGAGATGGAGTCTATGTTTATTATCTCCCATAAAGCCATAAAGGCGATCGCCCTTAATAGGAAAACCTAACCCCATCAAAGAATGTACCCGTAACTGATGGGTGCGCCCCGTCACAGGAAAAAACTCCACCCGAGTAGTAACACCATCACAGCCCATTACCCGAAACCGAGTCAAAGCCTCCTTACCCAGACTATAGTTAACCTCCTGTCGAGGACGAATATCAGGATTTCCCCACAAAGGCAAATCAATCTCCCCTTCATCCACCGTTATAACGCCCCATAACACCGCCTCATATACTTTGTTAACCTTTCTAGTGGCAAATTGTTGAGATAAATCTTTATAACAATCAAGACTTTTAGCCATAACTAATATACCAGAAGTATCTTGATCCAAACGATGAACAGCCCTTAAAAAAATGTCCCCACTTTCTCTCATTTTTAAACGAGATTCTACACTATCAAACTTATCACCCCCTCTCCCCGGTACAGACAATAAACCACTAGGCTTATTCACCACTAAAAAATAATCATCCTCATAGATAATCTCAATTTTATACTCACTATTTTTAGTCGCATTACTTTCTAAACCTGACAACAAAAAGCCCATAATAGGCTGACAACGTTCCACACAAGCAGGGTAAAAATTTCCTGATACCCTTTCTCCATTGGGGGAAGACATTCCCCACCAAAACTCAGCCATTGCTAAAGGTTTAAGACTATTAACCGCTGCATAATGTAGTAACTTTGGGGCGCAACAATCTCCTGTACCCGTAGGAATAAAAGATTTATTAACCAACTCCGATAAACTTAAAGTTTCCCCTGCAAAATTAGTCAGAGAGTAAGCACCCTGCATTTGACTTTGTAATTGACGAGAGAGATTTTTTCTTTCTTTTTTTAACTCTTGAATTTTTTTATCGGCTAAATCTACTTGACTTTTAAAAGCTGATAATTTATCGTGCCACTTTTTTTTAAAGTTTCTTCTCTCCCAGTCATCTTTTCTACTTTCTTGGGCTAAATTATCTAACTCTTGTTTTAATAAATCCCCCTCTAAATTATCCTGATAACTTATTCTTCTTTCATTCCTTTTCTTTTTCCTTTCCCCATGAATTATTCGTAACTTTTGATAATCTTTATTATGTTTATCCAGTAGAAGACTATATTCTTCCCTCACAGACAAACTTTCTAACTCGATAATTTCTCCCTTTATCCTATCCAACTCCGCAAGAGTCATTTTTTCCGCAAGAGCAAACTTTTTACGTCCGGGAATTTGATTTACCCACCCTGATATATTATCCTTTCCCTTCCATAACCCAGAAAAAGCCTTGATAACCTTTAACTGCCCCTGTCTATCCTCACATAATAATACCCCATACATTTTTCCCTCCTCACTAAAACTATTATCCTGCTTAAGATAATTCATCAACTCATAAGCTAGTTTTTCGGCTAGGGTAGTGCGCGGTAGTCGGAGAAGCTGATTAGTTTTTGGACAATATCCTTCATACCAATAAGTAACCTTATCCTCTGTATCTAATAATTCAGGAGGAATAATATTTTCGAGGGAATCAAGAAAACTATTTATCATAGGGGCAAAAAAAAACAAGGCCTGAAAATCAGCCTTGCTTAGTTATGAAGCTGGGATGCTAGGATTCGAACCTAGGAATGGCGAGACCAAAACCCGCTGCCTTACCGCTTGGCGACATCCCATCGTTTGTCACATAAACAATTATAGCGAATCTAACCTATATTTTGTCAAGGTGAATTTTAATTTTTTTTAAGGTTTTTTATTTTAGGGTGCCTAAAGGTCAGATTTTTTGGTAATAATATACTAATTAGGACGGGGAATAGGGAATGGGGAAGGGGGAACAGTTTTTCAAGGTTTACAGTTGTAGATTGATAGACTAATCATCTATATTTTAAGTTAACCCATAGGTATATTACCTAAATTGGATTTGGTATGAGCTAAGGCGTAACCTAAAAAATATGTAATCATAGGGAGTGACCTTGTTTTTCTAATTTAGTAGTTTTATGTTAGGTAATTTCCAGAGTAGTCAATTACGCATTGAGATTGAGGCGGGGGAAGATATTCTTCGTCAGTCAATTTTAGAGGTTGATAACATCAGTAAGTGGTTTTTTCCTTTTCGGTTAGATAAAACGTTATCTTCTCCATTGACTACGGGGGCGAAGTTTAAAGCCTACATCGGCTTGGTGGAGGTTAATCATGAGGTGCAGTGTATCGAAAATAATTGTATTCGTTTTATTCTGAGTGGGGGCATTGATGGTTATCAGGAGTGGTGTTGGGGTGATGGTTGGGTGCAGTCTAGCTTAGAGGGTGTTTCTTTATTGCCTCTGAAGTTGGGACATTCTTTTAATTTACTCAAGTTTCGGGAGTTTGTTGGTTATAAAATGAATCAAGTTAAAAAGGAAAATAGCAAATAGGCAGGAGATTTTGGTTATTCAGCGCACCTTAATTCTTATTTTTTTAGTTTGGTAAAAATATCTTTTAATTGGTTAATGGCTGGATGAGTAGGATCATATTTTATTGTTTTTTCATTTAAACTAATAGTGTGGAAAGGAATAATTTCGATGACGCTATTACTATGGGCGATCGCCTCTATTTGTTCAACAAAGTTGGGAGTCCAAATATTTTCTTTTATGGGAAAATTAGCATTTTTTATTATTACTTTTCTAGCGATTCCGGGTAATAATCCCTCGGATAAAAGGGGAGTAAACCAGCATTTATCTACATATGCCCACAGATTACCTGTGCTAGTTTCTAACCAATTACTGTTTTTGTCTGTTAAAATAGCTTCTTGAAAATCATCTTTTTTTGCTTGATTTAAACATAAGAAAGGAGCTAAATAATTTCCTGTTTTATGCAGTGGTAAAGGGCGGATATTTTTGGTATTTAGAATTACCTTACCCTTGATTCCTTGTTTTTGTTTTTCCTCTAAATTAAGAGGTAATGCTCGACCTAAAATTAATTCCTTCCCATCAGGAAAAATAGTAACTCTTAGTACAGGATAATAATTTATTAAATATTGAGCTTCCTGTTTAATTCTTTGCCAATCAGGCATCACCCAATCAAAAGTTTTAATACTGTTATAAGTGCGATCGCAATGAGCCGTCCAATTAGTCAAAGGATGCTCCAAAGACTGATTATAAACCCTTAAAGTAGTAAAAATTGTTGCTCCATATAAAAATCCGGGGTCATTCACAGGCAAACAAATAGAATCCCCGTCCATTAACTGACCATCAAAAAAAAACATAATTTAACTTACCATAACCGTTTCTTGCCATCAGGAAACACCGTTGCCCAATTAGTCTGCGCCTCCTGCAACTGAATATCATCCACCGAGGCATCCGTTAGATTAGCACCGCACAAATTAGCCTTATAAAGATTAGCCCCTTCCAAATTTGCCTTAGTCAAATTAGCATTACGTAAATCCGCATACTGCAACTCAGTTTTAAGTAAATGAGCCTTCCTTAAATTCGCCCCAGCTAACCTTGCCCGACTAAAATCAGCATGATAAAAATTAGCACTCTCCAAATTAGCCTCCTCTAAATTTGTCTTGATAAACTTAGTATGGTTAAAATTTACCTTTGGTAAACTAGCACCACTCAAATTAAAACCATTAAAACACTGATTACTAAAATCATTACGCCCCATGGCATAGGAACTTAAGAGGGTTTCGGGGGTTATCTTCGTGGGTAACACAGACTTCGATTTACCCTGACGAGCTTTTCTTGCTCTGATAGCCTGTGCTAGGCGAGAAGCACTGGTAGAACGATTTTCTCCATCCCCATACTCTTGGGATTCTGGCTCTTCTTTGGGCTGAGGCTCAACTTTTTTAGGGCTAGAAATTAAACCCTGTTGCAACTCAATATCATAGGGCATCATATCCAAATCATTGATGACTTCGTCCACTTTTCGATAACGATGACGTAAATCTACCTCCAACATTTTGCCCAAAATCTTCGCAAAATTAGGGCTTACCTTCACTTCCTCCTCCCACAATAACTCCCCCGTCACCTCGTCACACAATAAATCTTTGGGGGCTTTACCCGTTAGTAAATATAAACAAGTGGAGCCCAAAGCATAAATATCACTAGAATAGACAGGACGCATGGCTAATTGTTCGGGGGGGGCAAAACCCATGGTACCCACAGCAAATTGAGTAAAGGCTGTTTGACCATAGTTACTAGCTGCCAATTGGGTGTTAACTTGGTCTTTTACGGCTCCAAAGTCAATGAGAACTAACTTTTTATCCTGTTCCCTACGGATGATGTTAGCAGGTTTTATGTCTCGGTGAATCATTTTTATGGAGTGGATGTATTTTAAGATGGGCAACATCTCCACTAAAAAACGCTTAGTGGCATTTTCGCTCAATACTCCATATTTTTGTACTTCTTTTTGTAGGGTAATACCTTTGGCGAGGGTTTGAACGAGATAAAATTTTTTTTGATCCTCAAAATAGTCAAGGAGGCGAGGAATTTGAGGATGATCTATTTTTCCAAGAGTTTTTGCTTCCCTTTCAAATAAATCTAATGCCATACTAAAAGTATCGGGGTCCTCAGCATTAGGTCGTAATTGTTTAATGACACAGTAGGGGTTACCCGGTAGCCGTAAATCCATACCTAAAAAAGTAGAACCAAAGCCACCCTTACCAATTTTCCTTAAGGCTCGATAACGATTATGTAAGATTAAATCACTCCCACAAGCCTGACACTGTCTGAGGTTGGGATGATTTTCGGGTTCAGAACAGGAAGGGTTTACACAATAGCTTACAATCATTCGGCATTTTCCGTTATTGCATTCTCGAATTTTAAGATTTCTCAGGAGCTTTTACCGTGGAAATCGGAGAGGTTTTTATTTTTCCCATAAAATTCAGTTAAGGGTTATGAACCCATTTAATTATTATATGATATTAATGTTCTTTTACTTTGTTGGTACGGCTGAGTTAAGGCTACTATATTATTAAGGATAAGATAGATTAAATTACAGTTATTCAAAAGTTCACCAATATAGTAGAAGGTCACAGAGATTATGGGAATATTTGAGCGCCTTGGAAGAGTTGTAAAAGCCAATGTCAACGATCTCATCGATAAGGCAGAAGATCCTGAAAAAGTTTTAGAGCAAAGTATTCGGGAGATGAGTGAAGACTTGATCAAAATGCGTCAGGCAGTGGCACAGGCGATCGCATCTCAGAAAAGGACAGAACAACAGTATCAAAAAAATCAAGCTGAGGCAAATAAATGGCAACAACGCGCTCAATTAGCTCTCAGTAAAGGGGATGAAGGTTTAGCAAGGGAAGCCCTTGTGCGGAAAAAATCCTTTGCGGATGTGGCAACGAGTCTCAAAACTCAATTGGATTCTCAAAGCACTCAGGTAGATGGTTTAAGAAGAAATTTGGTTACTTTAGAAAGTAAAATTTCTGAGGCAAAAACCAAAAAAGATATGCTCAAGGCTCGTTACAGTGCGGCTAAGGCTAATCAGCAACTGCAAAGCACCATTAGCAATATTAATACTAGCTCGGCTAGTGCGGCATTTGAGCGCATGGAAGACAAGGTATTACAAATGGAAGCGGTTTCCGAGTCTGCAGGGGAGTTGGCAGGGGTAGGAGAAGAATCCCGCTGGGCAGCCCTGGAGGGTGGCTCTGATGTGGATGATGAGTTAGCTTCTCTCAAGTTACAAATGTCTGGCGGTTCAGAACCTACGGCGGCACTTCCTGAAGGTTCACCCCAAGATAGCCATGTGGCTTCTGGCAGTGCTGTGGATGATGATTTGGAAGAGTTACGCCGTCAGCTCAATTCTTAGACGTTATAGGCAGAATTAAAAGGGTTTACGGACATAGATGTGAGGGGGTATAGCCCCCTTTTTTACACCTAGGCTGGGTAAATTCTCAGGCGACGATTCGGCTCATTGCCAAAACTATCGGAGCGCAGACGGTAATGTTCGATCAGTTCATGTTGCATTTTACGCACTTTGGCATTGCGGGGTAATAATTCCACGGGTTGCCCTTGGGGAATAACTATTTGCTCTACGGCGAGTCTAGCTTCTTCTAGGGCTTCTATTTCGTCGTCACTACCTGCTTTGGTAAATAGGCGTAAATCCGCTGATTCTGGGTTGTCTGGGTTGTCCATGTTCACCAGTTTGCGCAGGGCTCTGGTAATTTGGGGGATGCTGTTGGATTTGATGCTATAGATGGGTACTTCACTATTTTTTGCTAACTGAAGTAGTTTCCCATGGTGTTTAACTTGCGATCGCAACGCTAACACTGCATCGGCAGAATCGAGGTCTTTGGTGAGGGAAATGGGCATTTTTAATACGTTAATGACCTGTTCTAACTGCGATCGCCCTACACCGTAAGGATAGAGATATACGGGCCAATCCTCCCCATTGGGGCCAGGAGTGCGAACTTTATTCACCTCATCGGCTTGATACCAAGAGTTGTCCAGAAGTTGGTTAAATTCCACCTGAGCAGGGGTTTCCGTTTTCAGAGGATACATCTTACCCGATGCCCTCAACCCCGTAGGCTTGGCGGGGGCATTCATCATGGTTTCCCACTGGGGTTCAGATACCTTGGAAATCTCACTATTACTGGGGGCTAAATTAGGATCTCTGGTAATGGATACTTGCCCAGCATCATCTACTTGGCGTAACTGAGGAATAATCTGCCTACCGCGCAAAATATTATCCACCGTCTGAGCCACTTCTTCATGGACTACCCACTTTTGACGTTCCCACATTTCCACAGCAATCTCGAAGGTGGGAGGGGCTTTTCTTTCTAGGACAGTTTTTTGAGAACCACGGCGACGGGCTTCATCATCCCCAAGGGTAACGGATTGAATACCACCGATTAGGTCAGAAAGGGTGGGGTTTTTAATTAAATTTTCTAGGTAATTACCGTGGGCGGTGCCCACCAGTTGAACCCCCCTCTCGGCGATGGTACGGGCGGCCAGGGCTTCTAATTCTGTACCGATCTCATCAATGATAATGACCTCTGGCATATGGTTTTCCACCGCTTCAATCATTACCTGATGTTGTAACTCAGGACGAGCTACCTGCATTCTTCTAGCCCTACCGATGGCGGGGTGAGGTATATCCCCATCCCCTGCAATTTCGTTGGAAGTGTCGATAATGACTACCCTTTTTTCTAGTTCATCGGCCAATACCCTAGCGATTTCCCTTAAAGCGGTGGTTTTACCCACCCCCGGACGACCTAGTAAAAGAATGGATTGCCCACTTTCCACCAATTCTTTAATCATTAAGATGGTGCCAAATACGGCCCTACCAATACGACAAGTTAAACCAATAATTTTGTCTTGGCGGTTACGAATGGCACTGATACGATGCAATGTTCCTTCTATACCTGCCCTGTTGTCGGCGCTAAAGTGTCCAACCCGAGGAATACAATGCTCTAAGTCTTCCCTGGTCACTACATCTTCGCTTAGGTAGCAGGTATGATCGACAAATCTTGCTTCTGGTTTTCTGCCTAAGTCTAAAACTATTTCAATGAGATTTTTTTTCTGGGGATGAGAGGCGATCGCACTTTGGATATTTAACGGTAAAATGTGTAAAAGTTTATCGAGATCGTCAGTAATCTCCATTCTGTGGGTGGGCAGTTTTTCTTCCATTCCTTAAATTTCACGGTAAAGACTCATCACCCCCCATGATAGCTTAAATTTTTGTAACAAAACTTAATTATTAGGAAATTAGCGACGAACCATGGACAATTAACAACTACTTTTTACTTTTTATTTACTCCTGCGTCTTATCCCTTACCCCCTTAACAATCCGAGATAGCTCACTTTTTTCATCCACACTAATGCGACTAGGAGAACCACTGATAATCCTTTCATAATTACGGAAAGAACCCTTAATCTCTGGACCATCCTTACTGATGCTATATTCCCTAATACCCTTATCATGCCAAGAACCACGCATCTTAAATACATTAATCGCCCTCGACATTTCCCCTCTAATTTCCACATACTGCAACATTAAAATAGTATCCGTAATGGTAGAAATATGAGATTCAGTAATAGAGTGCGCCCCCATAAACTGATCCGTAGTATTGGTAAAGAAACCAGTAATTTCCTCCTGTTTAGCGTACCCCGTCACCCCAATCACAAATTGACGGAAAGCATTATTACTAACCCCCCTAGCCAAAGCCGACAAAGAATCGATGGCAATGCGACTAGGTTTAAACTCGGCAATCTCTGATTTGATCATCTGTAAATGATCTTCCAAACCAGTGGACTCAGGATAAGAACAAATTAACTTTAGTAAACCCTTGCTCTCCATCTCCTCAAAGTCAATACCCCAAGAAGAAGCATTTCGGGATAACTGCGCCCTCGACTCCTCATAGGCAAATAAAATCGCTTTTTCCCCTTGACGACAAGCCTCTTCCAAAAACTTACTCACCAACATAGTTTTACCAGTACCTGTTGCCCCCGTGGCAAGGATGATCGAATCTTTAAAGAAACCACCTCCGCACATCTCATCAAGGGTTTTAATACCAGAAGAACTACGGGCATTAGAAGAGCGTTGGGTAAGTTGCATAGCCCCCAGAGGAAAGATATTAATCCCATCCCCTGTAATGGTAAAAGGATATTCCCCTTTCATGTGGGTAGTACCCCGTAACTTCAAAATTTCCACCGTGCGCCTTCTTCTTTCTCCTTCCAAAACATTACGCACAATTACCACGTTGTCAGACACAAATTCTTCCACCCCAAACCGTGCCACAGGACCATATTCCTCGATCCTTTCCGTGGTCATAATGGATGTAACCTCAAGGTGTTTTAGTCTGGCTACGAGGCGAAAAATTTCCCTGCGTACTACCGAAGCGGCATCATATTGTTGAAAAACAGCGGTAACAGAGTCAATGGATACCAATTTAGCTTTATACTTATTAACCGCATATTGGATTCTTTCAATGAGCGCTGATAAATCAAAATTTCCTACCACTTCTTGCCCTTCGGGATCTGGGGAAGCGTCTAATATAAATAATTTTCCTTGATCAATCAGGCTTTGTAAATCCCAACCAAAACTATAGGCATTTAGGATAATGTCATTGGGGGATTCTTCAAAAGTTACAAATAAACCGGGGCAGTCAAAATGTTTGATACCGTTGTAAAGAAATTGAACTGCTAAAAGAGTTTTTCCTGTGCCGGATGTACCACTTACTAAAGTTGTTCGGGCGATGGGTAAGCCACCATGGCTAATTTCATCAAAACCTTCAATCATGGTGCGCCTTTTTTTAACACCCTTTGCCCTTAATTCTTCTTTTCTTTCTTTAGTAATAAAATCTTTAGACATTGTTGATATTTGGTAAATTAAAAAAAATTGTTATTTAAAGTTAGTATTTATGGGATGATCAAAAATCATTATCTATTCTCGATCTTTGATTTCTTCGTAGAGTAAATCTAAACCGATTAAAACCTTTTCTCTATCTGATAAATCGCCGATAATTTTTCGTACTGGGGGTGGTAATACCTTGGAAAGGGTGGGAGTAGCTAGGATTTTATCTTCTTCTGCTAGTTGAGGATTTTTTAGTACATCAATCACTTTTAGGGCATATACCCCTTTAAATTCTTCTTCTAAAATGGTCTTTAAAGTCTTTAAGGCTCTGACTGAGTTAGGAGTGTTTCCTGCTACATATAGTTTAAGGACATAGGTTTTTCTTAGGGGACTCATATAATTATATTTGACTAGCTTTTAACTGATTTTTACTATTTTACTCAACTGGTAACAATACTTCAAAGGGTATATCTTCCCTAGGAATTGAACGCCGATACATTTCGCAAAGGTGTGCAATTATATCAATTAGGGCTAAACGATAATCTAAAAGTATTTCTTCATTACGTCCTTCTAGCTTCAATTGTTGGGCAAATTCATCCATTAATTCCATATGAATTTCTAGGATTTGTGAGACGGATAAATCTGCAAAAAAACATTGATTAACAAACTGGTCTATGAGTTGATTTACTTCGTTTTCTTCTCCAAAATAGAGGATGATAATTTCCCGATATTGTGCTGCGAGTTGCTGAAGATATTCTTGGCGTTCTTGGGAGGATAAATTACGATAAAAGTAGTCTGAATTTCTATTGTAATATACTCCTAAATATCCTAGTCTTTCTTTTAGTTTTGAGGCTAATCTTCTTTGTTGTAGTAGTAAAAAGTTTTGTCTTTCTTCGCTTTTTGGGGGGGGAGTGGTTTCTTTTTCTGTGATGGTGCAACTAGGGGCAAGATAAAGAAATTGGGTAATGGCTTTATCTACATGGTTAGTAATCTGTTTGATTTGTTGGGGTTTAATTTTTATTTCCCCGACATGGTAAATGATAGATTGATTCTGTTTAGAGGGAATTTCTTGGGTTAGGTCGGTTTGATATTCTCCTTCTTCTATGATGGGATATTCGGGAGATTCGATGATGACGGCGGGTAAAATCAGACCTTCTTCGTAAAGGTTGATGATAATTTTTTGACTAAGGTTGTTGTAAATTATTACTAAGCAATCTATTTGTTCTTTATTTTCGATTACAAAGTGTTGAAATTCGGTGTCTGATTCTATGATGTGGAGGTAATGGCGATCGCCCGATTCCGTGGCACCTTCATCTTTGAGCCATGCAACGATGGACTCACTAACGGCAGAATCTGGGGCAAAAATACAGATATATAGTCGAGAGGACAAGGGGTTTTATGGGGTAAGCTGACTGATAGTTATAATATCCTACCTATAATATACTAGCCTGATTAATGATTAATAATCAATTTGGGAATAGATTAATTTGATTTTGGGGTGGTATTTAGTCTAATGGTGGTAATCCCCCCAATTTATCGGGGGGTAAAATATCGAGAACAGAAATTTATCCTGAGATATTACTTAGATGAAGTTCCTTGTTGGTACGTTTAATTAATCCTGAGAGAACTTTTCCTGGTCCTACTTCTACTACTTCGGTGATTCCATGGTTAGGAAAATTTAACATTATTTCCCGCCAGCGCACTCCCCCCGTCATTTGCTCAATTAATCTTTGTTTTATTTGTGATGCAGATGTACTAGGAATTGGATCCACATTGGACATAATGGGGGTGGTGGCATCCTTGAAAGTGATGGTATCTAATACTTTGGTAAATTCCGTGGCGGCTTGTGCCATGAAAGGGGAATGAAATGCTCCCGAAACGTTTAACTCAACGGCTTTTTTTGCCTGTACTTTGTCCAAAACCTCGTCAATGGCTTGGGGTTTACCAGAAATTACTACCTGTCCTTCACTATTATCGTTGGCAATGACCACATCATGGCTAGAGGCGATCGCACTTTCTAATATATCACGATCGAACTTCATCAATGCTACCATCTTCCCTCCCTCTGCGGTACTCATCAACTCAGCCCGACGTTTTACCAACTTTAATCCTTCCGCAAAATCATACACCCCTGCGGCATAGAGAGCCACATATTCTCCTAAACTATGGCCGGCCACTAAGTCAGGTTGTTTACCCTCTTGTTTTTGCAAATCAACCAAAATACACTCCACCGTATATAAACAAGGCTGAGTATAAATAGTTTGAGAAAGCCTTTCATCCCCTGCTTCACACACTTCTAACACTGACCAGCCAAGAATTTTTTGAGCTTCCGTAAACTTTTGTTTCCCTATTTCTGTATCCTGTAAAGATAAACCCATGCCCTGAGCCTGTGAGCCTTGCCCGGGAAATACCCATGCGATTTTTGTCATTTTATATACATTTTTTATAACAGTATCGCTGAGACATTATAGTTCATCCTAGGGAGGTGTGAAAACTATTATAATATACTTATCTTAAAAAAAATCTTCAAGACCGTTAAAAAGTATTTTTTATAGCTAACCTTAAGATAGTCAAGAAGTGAAAAAATAATCATTAAATTATATGAATATACAAGGTCAATTTAATAATCCCTTATCAGTGACAATGCTTCAACACATTGAAGAATTAACTCTCGGAATCCCCATCAAAAATTTTAATCCCACGATGGTAAGTGCTGAATTTTTGCAGATGGGAGGTGTGATTCCCTCTGACTGGGAAGTAACCCAAACGCCCATTATTAGCCCCAGTGGTACTCAGATAATATATCAAAATGGTTTAAAGATTGTTGCTCAACCTGGAATAATTAACTTTATTGAGGGTTTGGGTAATAAGGATATGAAAGACTTAAATGTTGCCAACGTCGCCATTAAATACATTGAAAAATTGTCCAATGCTCAGTACCAAGGCTTAAGTATTTGTCCCAAAATTATCGTACCTTTTTCTGGAGAGGAGAATGCGGGAAAAAAACTTATTAATAAAGAATTTTTAAAATCCGGTAATTGGTCAGAATTTGAAGGTGTAGAACCCCAATCAGCATTAAATCTCTTTTATAATTTACAGGGATGTAGTTTAGCTGTAAATATTAACCCAGCAAGACTTCAGCAATCAAATAATATAGTAACCCCAGCCATTCTTTTTGCAGGAAACTTTACCTATAAATTTGATGCTATTCAAGGTACAGAAGATAGATTGAAAATGCTCACAACAAAAATTAATTCTTGGCAAGAAAATTTAAATACTTTTCGAGTTTTAGTTAATGAAAAGTTTTTACATCAAGCTATTTCGTACCAAGAGAGTCTTTTTAATAATTAATAGGGATTGAACAATATTCAACCCCCAAAGTGACAAATTAGCAGTTACCTAGGCATATCAAACAGGTAAACTGTTAATAACATTATTTATCTGATTGAGGGTAGCGGGGGTATTACCCACAGAAGATAAAAAGTCAAAACCTATTTTTTCTGCCTCTTCTCCTACATATCTTGAATCCATGCCAAGAGAGTTTAACTGCT